>DASVMB010000289.1:0-4202 GCA_036384575.1 Bacillota bacterium | reverse complement strand
TTGGTGAACAGGGTAATGTTCTGAAATATTGGTTTACCGTACTCTATCCGGGACTGGCCATTATCCTTTTCGTGCTTTCCTGGAACTTGATCGGTGATGCCTTACGCGATATTATGGATCCCAAAATTCAAGCGTAATATGGTTTGGTGTGGCAATTCTCGACCGCCCTGTTCCCGGGGCGGTTTATTTTTTTAATCTCTTCGCCCGGACTTGAAAGAAAACTCCGGGAAGTGCCGTTATACTATACGGAACTGCTCATGACGCGCGATGATGGAGGTAGTTCTTTGGGGTCCTCGGAAATTGAGTCCGAACTTGAATTGATCGAACAGGCCAAAAATGGAAACCAGCAAGCCTTTGGAAAACTGGCGCTCCGCTACCGCAAGAATGTTTTTGGTCTGGCTTACCGGATGACAGGCCATCCCGAGGAGGCGGAAGATTTAACCCAGGATGTTTTCCTCCGGGCTTATCTTTCCCTGCACCGTTTTACTCCCAACCGGGATGGCGCTTTTAAATCATGGCTCCTGACCATCACTTCCCGGCTCTGTATTGATCGTGCCCGCCACAAACGCAGCCATCCCGGTGAAAGCCTGGAAGACTACGAACAAGAGTTACCGACGGGCGAAAAAAGTGTCCTGGAAACCGTAACCGAGGAGGAAACACGGGAACAGGTCCGCATGGCCTTAAGACTCCTTCCCGAGAATTATCGCATGGCCATGATCCTCAAGTATCAAGAAGATTTGGATTATCAAGCCATCGCCCGGATCATGAAGATCCCTTTAGGTACGGTTGCCACATTATTAAATCGGGGCCGGGCTCAGTTAAAAAAGATCTTACTCGAAAGGGGGATTATCGATGAGAAGGAACTTGTCGCCCGTTAGTCGGCGCGCCCCCGCACGTGAATATGCCGCCGGCTCCGGATTAATGGAACAGTTGCTTGCAGATGCATTCAACGATGATACCTTATGTGATCTTCCCGAATATCCTTCCGATGCCGATTTTTTAAGAGATTTGCAGCGGCGGCTTTCACAACAGCAATCCGTTCTGTCCTATGATCAGGTCTGGTTCAGCGGAATTCTGCGGGGTATGGCTGCCACTGCTGTCGGAGTTGTCCTATTCGTAGGTCTCAATACCCTCCCCCCTATATTTATTAACGCCTCGATTACGGGGAGCGGAATGCTCCGGGAAAAATTAGTCAGTATCTCCGCTGGGCAGCACGTCTTGGTGCAAAGGTTAATTACCCGGATTCAGAGTCAAAACCCGAATGCAGGCCGGAATTAGGATTAGGCAGGCATTAATGTGGCAACAGGGAACAGCAACCGTCGTTAGCTGATACTTATAAAAACAACGTTCAACAAAGTCTTGACTGTGTGCTTGCTGTTGCCTATTGCCTGTTTCCTGTTGCCTGTTTCCTGTTGCCTCAGAAGTTTCACTTTAAACTTTAAAGGGGGATTACGTATGTCGGAAATTCGCAAAAAGAGCCCAGTGGCAGGAGGAATACTCTCGTTTATTTTTCCCGGAGCCGGTCAGCTCTACAACGAGGACTACAGCAAAGGGATCGTCTTGATCGTGGCGGCCATCGCCACAATCGTCACCATCGTTTATCACGCTTTATCTTTAGGCGGCATTGTGATGAGCGGTGAGATTTATTCCGGTACGATGCAGATCGTCACGATTGTCGCAGCCGGTTTGATTTATCTGGGGATTTGGATATACGGTATCATTGACGCGATCATTACCGCCCAGCATATCTCGGCGGCCGTCAATTCCGGATCAATCACCGCCGAGACCCGTAAGGTTCGATCCCAGGAAGGTATGATCGGGTTGGGGGTTGTGCTAATCATTATTGGAGTCTTGGGAGTCCTGATTCAGATGGGTTTCAAACTTGAGTACCTGATCCGGTACGGCCTGCCGATAGCTTTGATTTTAATCGGCGCCTACCTCTTGGCCAAAACGAACGGCTGGATCAAGGGGGGAAAGTAGCATGAACCGTAATTGGACCCTTTCCGGTACCGGGCTGGGGCTATTCCTGATCGCCTTGGGTATCGGCTACTTCACCGATCTGGCTACGGGTTCAACCTGGTTATATCAGATATTTCGTTTTTATCCCGTGTTGATTATCCTCTTGGGTCTGGATCATCTGCTGGGAGGTTACTATGGTTCATCCGCCAAGATCCACCCGCCTCAGAGTTGGATAATAACCGTGATCATTCTGATTACCATCGGCGGTCTTACAGCCAGCATCGTTCCCAGGATATTCCGGGAAAATATGGACTTTCGAAGCTTCAATTGGCATTATCATTGGATCGGTAATAACTTTAAATCGGAGCGGGAGATTGAGAAACGTTATCCTCTCCCACCAAGTGTCAAAACCTTAAAAATCGAGAACAATTCCGGAACAATCTGGATAGAACCGAGCACCTCCGGAACAGTTACGGTAAATGCCGTCATCCGGGTTCGTGCCTCCAATTCCGGTGAACTCAAATCCTATGCCGACGCTGTCGATTTATCCGGGGAAAAAACCGGGGATCAATTGCGGATCAAACTCGTGTCGAAACAGACAGGCGCTGATCCGGATCCCGCCCATTTCTCGTCCGACCTTCAAGTCAACGTCCCCGCCGGGGTCTCAGTGACTGTGATCAACTCCCTCGGCGATGTTCGGGTCGGTTCCATCGCCGCCGATCTTCGTATCGAAGTGGCATCCGGAACGATTCATGTGGAACGGGCGGGAGGAAATTTGGACGCCCTCAGCGATCTTGGTTCGATTGAGGTGGGAACCGTCGGTGGTGATGCGCACCTGACTGCTTCTGCTGGAGAAATCCGCGCCGACCTGATTCAAGGTACCGCAACCGTAGAGAGTTCCTTGGGCGGAGTCAAGCTTGATGCCTGCGAGGGTCCTGTCAAAGCCCGATTGAGAAGCGGCAGCCTGACGGTTAATCTTCGAAAGATCACCGGTCCCAGTGATCTGGAAGTGGATTTGGGGAGCGCCGTCATTGGTCTGCCTCAGGATGCCCGATGCGCTATCGATGCAGCCACCTCCATGGGAGATATTCATTCCGATTTCCCGCTGGCCATCCGCAGAGAAGTAGCCCAAGCCTCAGCCAACGGAGAATTGAATGGCGGCGGACCCCTCGTCCGGATCAAAGCAGACAGCGGTAGTATCCAATTGCGAAATGCTTTCTAACAGCGATATAAATAGTTGATCTATAGAGAAAAAATACCCTTAACCCGGGTATTTTTTTATTTCCCAGTTTGCGTTCCGATTGCCGCTCGGAGTCTATTAGCATATGCTATCGGAGGAGACGAAGTCAATAAAGGCAGTAGGCAATCGGCAACAGGCAATAGGCAATAGTATTGCAAGTTATTTATTCTTGTTTAAAATCCGTCATACCAATAGCAGAAGTCCTATGCCTTAACTATTAGCAACTCACCCCCGCCCTACACTTTTTCCCTTGAAATTTACACTTATTACCTATTGCCAGTTGCCTGTTGCCTGTTGCCTATTTTAAGGAGCTGTATGCCATGAGCACCAATCCTGTGGTCCGTCCTTCATGTCCCGGTGGTACCTTATACGCAATTCGACCCGGGGATTCGCTTTTCAGTTTGGCCCGCCGTTTTAACACCTCGGTCATGGCGATCCTAGAGGCCAATCCCGGTATCAATCCGGCGAATCTACAATTAGGAGAGACTTTATGCATTCCGATTGCACTCACTTCCATTTTGCCTACCACTGGCGGTTGTCCGGGAGGTTTTCTCCATACCGTGGTCACCGGTGATACCTTTTTCAGTATTGCACAGAACGCCGGAATCGCTGTAGCAGCCTTAGCCGCAGCCAATCCCGGAGTCGATCCGAACCGACTCCAGATCGGACAGCAGATCTGTGTTCCAGCCCCCGCCCCTCCGGCAGTGCCTTGTCCCGGAACGCTTTATACCGTCCAACCGGGGGACACTTTCATCGGTTTAGCACGGCGTTTTGGTTATACCTTGGATGCCATATTGGCGGCCAATCCCGGGGTAGATCCCCGGAGTCTCCAAATCGGTCAACGGATCTGTCTGCCCCCCGCCCCCGGAGCCGGCCCTTTCCCCTGCTACGGTGGTTCCATTTATCGTGTTCAACCCGGGGACACTTTTTACGGGATTGCCAGGAAATTCGGTCTCACCTTCCAAACCTTGCGTGCCAGTAATCCGGATATCACGAACCCGGA
>DASVMB010000288.1:0-2987 GCA_036384575.1 Bacillota bacterium | reverse complement strand
TGCATTTTCAAGCGGGCGGGAGTTCCCGCCGCTCCGTCGCAACCAATGTTTCCTTCAAAGCCCAGTCTACGACCGCCTTTCAGCAATCCAACCGGGTCCGGGCCAGCCTTTCAGTAACCATCCGGCAACAGATTTTAGTATTGGAGCGGGTGCTAACCGGATTGACAGGGCAACGGATACCGATTTACTGGATCGCGGATACCTACACTGCAGGGACGGAAAGAATGACCGAACGACTACGTTATCGCGTCATTCAGGCGTTCATGGACCGGCAGCATGAATCGGAGTCGCAGCGTTCGTCGGAGATTTGGGAGGATGAACAACTAAATTTCAATGCTCAGGGGTATTTTCAAACGGATGACGGGAAACTGGTACAGTTCGATTGCACCCTGCATCTTGGACGTGAGTTCGCGAGCCGTAACGGCCGGCTGCTCGAAAACCGCGACAAACTCCTTGATCCGCTGGTTATCAACTTTAACGGCACGGCTGCAGATCTGACCCAAACTCATTTCCACTTCGATCTGGATTGTGACGGAGCGGCGGAAGAACTCCCCTTCGTCACCGAGGGTAGTGGCTTTTTGGCGCTTGACCGGAACCAGGACGGAAAGGTGAACGACGGTTCTGAACTCTTCGGGCCTACGGTCGGTAACGGTTTTGAGGAACTGGCCGCATTTGATCAAGACCGTAACGGCTGGATCGACGAGAATGATCCGATTTTTGAACGGTTGCGAATCTGGACCCGGGACGCTTCGGGTCAAGAAGAACTCGTTGCCCTTGGCCAAAAGGGAGTGGGTGCGATCTTTCTGGGAAATGTAGCGGCACCTTTCGATATGCGGGACGTTCAAAATTCCAACCTGGCGGTGAATCGAAGCGCGGGAATCTTTGCCCGGGAGGATGGGACTGTTGGTACGATCCAGCAGCTGGATTTGGTGATCCCGGCCGATATGCAACCATCGAAAACGGCTTTCGGCAGGAAAAAAGATAAGCTTGTGGAATCATGAGGATAAAGGTTTATCATAAATTATAGGAAAAAGGTACTGTAAAGGCTTGGTTGCGTCAACCAGTTCTGGCGCGAAGGAGTGATGGCTTTGTCCAAAGGACGAATTCTTTTTGGTGTGGTTTTGATTCTTATCGGCTTGCTGGCGATACTCAACAGTTTTCAGATTACGGATATCAGCTTCGGAAGGCTGGTCGCGGACTACTGGCCGGTTTTGCTGATCTTATGGGGAATGGAAGTTCTCCTGGAGCAAAATGGTTCGAACGCCAAGATCATCGGTTCAATCATCCTCCTGGTCGGTGTGGCATTTCTCGGACGTAATCTGCATTGGTTTTACTTTGATGCTGCAATATTTTGGCGGCTGTTCTGGCCGGGCATCTTGGTCCTGCTGGGCATAAGACTGTTGCTGGGTTCGAGTTTCGATGCCCGGACCAATCTGGCTTTCATGGGCGGGATTGAGCGCAAGGATAACTGGCAGGTAAAGAACAACAGTTATTGGGCTTTCATGGGTGGAGTGGATCTGGATCTTCGTGAAGCCATTATTCCGGATCAGGTCATAACCTTTACAGTGACTGCCCTTATGGGCGGGGTGGACATTATTGTTCCGCCTGATTTGCCGGTGGTTTGCGAAGGGACCTCCATCCTGGGAGGCGTTGAGTTGCTGGGAAAGAGTAATGGGGGAATCCTGGCCAATCTCCGGGCCGAACAGGGGGATATAAAGGGTCCGAAATTATTACGAATCAACTCCCTGGCCATTATGGGCGGGGTGGAGGTCAAGGCGGTTCCGCGGGGAGCAGCGATCCCCTAGTAAAAGGCGGAGAGCGGTAACCTAAGACAAGTAAAAAGCGGGTTGAGCGTATCACCCGCTTTTTGATTAGCTGAGAAATCCCATTTGGAAGGATTGTTTTCCATAAAATGGAAAGAACCTGATAATCTCCACGATTAACAGGTTCTTTATCTTTTGTTATTATATTATAGGATGAAATGATCGACTTGTCAAGTGTAATTTCATAAAAATCTGAGAAAAATGGAAAACGCCCGTTGATTTGGACAGAAGTGACGGCAAAAAGAGCTGGAGCTTTTTACAGTGGTTTGTATTAACATTGTTTTATAGTAAAATAAAACTCCCGATGCTTTGAATAAAACAAAGGAGTATATCGACAGTGGAGAATCATCCCGCTTTTCCCGAAGAATCTGCCCGGCTTCGGGAGACTCTCAAACAGGTTAACCAAAGCCTTGAAGACGCGACACAGCGCAAGCAATATACAGACAAGGAGTTGCAACGCTTGGAGCGGGTCGGCAATGCCGACAACAGCCAGGGATATATCGACCTCATGGTCGGTCAGGCCCTAAAAGAAGGATTGGTCTTAAAACTGCGTAACCTGGAAGGGGCACAGAAAAAACCCTATTTCGCCCGGATTGATTTCACCGAGGCTGGCAAGAAGAAACCGGAGAAACTCTATATCGGTAAGTTGAGTTTGACCCGGGAAGAGGATCAACAACCGATCATCATTGACTGGCGGGCGCCCATCTCCAACCTGTATTATGAAAGCCGGTTAGGGCCGGCGAGTTACCATTGCCCGGAGGGGGAGATCGGGGGCGACCTTCAGCTCAAGCGGCAGTTCTCCATCGAAGAGGGGATATTGGAACGAATCTTCGATATCGATATCACGACGAACGATCAGTTCCTTCAAAGTTCGCTCGGGGCCAATGCCGCCGACCGCCTAAAGGATATCGTGGCCACCATTCAAGCCGAGCAGAACCGGATTATCCGGGCCGATCTGGAGCAACCCCTGATCGTGCAAGGTGCCGCGGGCAGCGGCAAAACCACTATCGCTCTGCACCGGATCGCATATTTGATCTATACTTACAATCGTTCCTTCCGGCCGGAGCAGTTTATGATCATCGCCCCGAACCGCCTCTTCCTGAATTATATCTCCGAAGTTCTGCCGGAACTGGGAGTAGAACGGGTCAAACAATCCACCTTCGA
>DASVMB010000287.1:0-3242 GCA_036384575.1 Bacillota bacterium | reverse complement strand
AACGTACCCGCAACGGCAGGATCGGCGTATTGGCCACCAATGTGACCTTGAATGGTTCGCGTTTTTCGGTGTTGGTGGAGAAATACGGCACCGGGGTGGAAGTGTACACCAGCCCGGCACCGGGGTTGGTTTCACTGGTTGAAGCGGGCAAACTGGATACCGCAGAGACATGGGAGTTACTCCACAAATACCTTGATCCCTTAATGGAAAAAGGTATCGATACGCTGGTTCTCGGATGTACTCATTATCCCTTCCTGCGACCGGTAATCGAGAAGATTTGTGGCCCGGAAGTTGCAGTTCTCGACACGGGTCCGGCGGTGGCCCGCCAAGCTCGGCGAATACTCGAACAGAGAAACCTGCTCAATCCCGAAAACGGACCAGGGAAAGAGACCTTTTACACCAGCGGTGATCCCGCCGCCGTGGCGGAGGTCATCGCCAAATTATGGCCGGATCCGGTGAGCCGGGTGTTACCGGTTCGGATGAATCAGGCGTGATAATATAAACGGGCCAGGCATGCGTAGGGACCAGGAATGCCTGGTCCCTACGCACATATATGGATGTATTTAGACCTGGGGTTTTAGGCCGAATTCTTGCGCCAGACGGGTAAAGGCCGGAAGCGAATTGATGATCAGTTCTTTGGGCACACAATAGGCAATCCGGAAATATCCCGCTCGTCCAAAGCCGCTACCGGGCACCAGGAGAATATTATATTTTACCGCTGCTTGAATAAAGGCGACATCATCCGGGATGGGGCTCCTGGGGAAAAGGTAGAATGCGCCCTGGGGTTTGACGACCTCAAAACCGATCCGGACCAAATGTTCATAAAGGAGATCGCGCCGTTCCCGGTAAATCTCCACTCCGACCACCTGTCCCTGGAGATCCGCAACCAACCGTTGCATCAGGGAAGGAGCGTTGACAAATCCCAAGACCCGGTTGGCAAAAACCAAACCGTCAAAGACCAATTGCGCTTGGGAGATCCGGGGACTTACGGCCACATAGCCGATGCGTTCGCCGGGTAAAGCCAGGTCCTTGCTATGGGAGGTTACCAGTAAACAATGATCGAAGATCGTGAAGACCAGCGGTAACGGGGTCTGGTCATAAACCAACCCGGCGTAGGGTTCATCGGAAACCAAGTAGATTACCGAACCGTACTCGGATTCTTTTTCCCGGATCACTTGGGCCAAGTTTTGAAGGATCTCCCGACTGTAAATTATACCGGTGGGGTTATTGGGCGAGTTAATGAGAACGGCTTTGGTCCGGGGAGAGATTGCCCGGCTGATGGCTTCCACATCCAACTGGAAGTCGGAACGCGACGGTACGGCAATCAGCCTCCCTTGTTGATTGTCGACATAGGAACCGTACTCCACAAAATAGGGGGCACTGGTAATTACCTCATCCCCCGGATCCAGAATTGTCTTGAATACCACGTTGAGCGCGCCGCCGGCTCCGACCGTCATTACCACATGGCCTGCGGTAAAGGGGAGGCCGGTCTTGCGGCTCCAATAATCGGCCACCGCTTGCCGGGTTTCGGGATATCCGGCGTTACTCATATACTTATGCATCCCCGGCAATGGGTGATTGGCGAGTTCCCGGAGGCGTTCGCTAAAGCTTTCTGGTGGTTCGAGATCCGGATTACCCAATGTAAAATCGTAAACATTGGCTGCCCCGTGAATCTGACGGAGCCGATCGCCCTCCTCAAACATCCGCCGGATCCAGGAGGAATGGCTAAGGGCGGTATTGACCTTTTCCGAGATGAACATAGAAAACGACCTCACTTTCAGGCGGGAAGGAGCGTCGCCGGATAAGGACCCGATCCCGCAAAAGTATTTCAATATTATTCCATGCCGTTTCCGGTTAATCCTGCCGGCTTTTTGGGACAGTTGAAAATTCATTTGCCGATAATCGAGTTTGAACAGCTTGGTGGGGAATAATTAGACGAAGGGTAACTGACTTTTCATAACGAAGTACACCCAACACACGAAAACATTGCATAGATAAATCAGGGGGCTTTTCCAGAAATTTTTATCAGGGTTCCTCTTTACAGCTTCGCATAAATCGTTTATAATTTATTATACGTTATGACGTGCCGAAGTGGTGGAACTGGCAGACGCGCAGCGTTCAGGGCGCTGTGTCCGCAAGGGCGTGCGGGTTCAAATCCCGCCTTCGGCACCAAGAAATTATCCTTCGTCAATACGACGAAGGTTTTTTATTTTCTGAACCTTATCGCCTCTAAAAATGACTGTGGAGGCATAGTTGCCTTCATTTATGTATATGAGTATCCAGTTTACTCAGAAAACGACTGTAGGCTCCGCTCTTAATGCCCTCACCCATCGGGCTGATTCAAGTCAGCGGCCCTCTCTCATCGCGCTCGAAGAAACTTAGGGAAGATCAAACACTCGCTATGGGAGAGGGAGAAATAGGCCTAAATCCTTAACTCTCATGAATTTAGGCATCTTCGGCCCCTCTTCCATAGCTATCGCTTTTTGATAGCGTTATGGGGGAGGGCCGACCCGGATGTTGGCTGAGGGGTGAGGGCCTCGACCAGACCTTAATCCCCTACCTAAATGGGTAGTCATATGATAAAAGCCACTCTGAATAAAAGTGGCTTTTAGAAGGGTTTGGCGCGGGCTTCCGCGTCCTTGATGGTCCGATCTACGATGGCCTTTACATCCATCCCCTGAACATCCAAACTCTCGGCAGCGATAGTCCCGAAATCGGTGATTCCCAAAAAACCAAAGACCGTCCGCAGGTAGCGATCCCCCATTTCGTAAGCTGCGTAGGGTCCTTCCGAATAATTACCGCCGCGGGAGGTAATGTGGACTGCTTTACCCTGAGGACCCTGTTCCGTGTAACGGAAGTTGATTCCTACGATCATGATGCAGTCGATATAAGCTTTTAAAATCGAAGGAATGCTCAAGTTCCACATGGGGGCGGCTATCACATACTTGTCGGCATTATGGAATTGCCGCGCATAACGGATCATCGGATAATCCTCTTTACCTGACTGGTGGGTGAGGGTTACTTCCTCCCCGGTTAAAGGGCGAATGTTTTCCCGGTATAAATTGAGCGTAATGATCTCATCCCCCGGGTGGCTTGCTTTATACGCGGCAACAAAGCGCTCCGAGATTTGAAAGGTTCGGGAATCGCGATCGCTCTTGGGATTGGCCTTGATATAGAGGAGAGAAGCCATTTTTTCACCTTACTCTCGTGATATGAAGCCTTCTGCTTGATGACTATTATTT
>DASVMB010000286.1:0-4861 GCA_036384575.1 Bacillota bacterium | reverse complement strand
CAAAAGAATTAATATCGACGCGGTACTGGAATCGGGTTATCTTGAAGAATTCATTCAGGATGCTCCCCTTTCCATCTTCCCGACAGTCGGCAATACGGAAACTCCTGATAAATTTAGCGCCAAAATTTTGGAGGGTCGCGTCGGCATTTTGGTTGACGGGACGCCATTTGCCCTGACCGTCCCGTTTCTGTTTGTTGAAAGCTTTCAGGTGGCGGAAGATTACTACTCGCGGTCTTTTTTTACTTCATTAATCCGCTTGATCCGTTTTCTGGCGCTCCATCTAACGATTGTCCTGCCTGCGCTCTATGTCGCGGTTATCACCTTTCATCCCAATATTGTTCCGGAAACTTTATTGCTGACCATCGCCAGAACCCGGGAAGGAATTCCCTTTCCTGCCTTTGTTGAGGCATTGTTGATGGGGATTTTTTATGAAATGTTCCGCGAAGGGTCGGTCCGGATGCCGCGAATTGTCGGACAGGCGGTCAGTATTGTCGGAGCGCTGATCCTGGGCGAAGCGGCGGTTAATGCCGGAATCATTAGCCCGATTATGGTCATTATCACCGGATTAACTGCGGTGTCCGGGTTTTTACTCCCCCCGCAAACCGATTCCATCACCCTACTCCGGATTCCGCTGCTCGTGATCGCTTCCTTCTTCGGACTTTTCGGAATTATCTGGAGTTATATCCTCATTGTGATCCACTTGGCTTCATTACGTTCGTTCGGCGCTCCTTACTTTTCGCCGATTATGCCGCTTACATTTGCAGACTTAAAGGATTCTTTCCTCAGGGCGCCCTGGTGGATGATGAAGACCAGGCCGCGTGTTATCGACTGGCAAGGATCAGCCCGGGAGGGGGAGGACCTCTTCCCCGAAACGCCCGGACCGAAACAGCCCGGGGGCCAAGAGTCATGAAACAATACTTTTTTTTAATACTGATCCTTTTGGGGATGACCATCAATGTTGCCGGATGTTGGGATCAGATTGAACTGGACAAACGGGCCGTCATCATGGCGCTTGGAATCGATAGCGCCGAAGAGGATGGAAAAATTACCTTGACCTTTCAAACGATCATCCCGGCCCGCTTGGCCGATCCATTGGGACACAGTCAAAATGATCCGGCGGTCCGGGTCATTTCTGCCAGCGGCACGACAATTTTAGAGGCCACCAACAATTTTCAAAAGCAGACGAATGCCATTCCTTATTTCCTCCAAAACCGGCTGTTGATTATCGGCGAAGACTTGGCCCGGGAAGGTATTCAACAGGTTATGGATTATTTTGTCCGCAACATGCAAAGTCATCCCCGGGCTTGGGTTTTGATCGCCAAAGGAAAAGCTGCCAATATTATAAAATGGAAAAGTGAGGTTAACCAAATTCCCGCAAATTATATCGCTGATTTACTGTACTCCAGCACCAGGCAAGCCATTACCGCTTTTGCCACCGCGGATATCCATCGTTTCATCCTGGCGCTTTCAAGCCAGTCAACTTCCCCGGCCACTTCCGGCATTGAAATCGTACAGGAACAGGATGACGAGCCTCCCGAGGTCAGAATATTCGGCACCGCGGTTTTTAAAAGGGATAAACTAGCCGGTTGGATGGGATTGCGGGAGACCCGGGGAATGCTTTGGATTACCAATCAATCTACCCAAGGCATATTAGAAACCGGTTATCCCGCTCTCCAAAAGAGGAACTTAGTCCAGCAAGTAACCAGAGCAAAAGGCAGAATAAAGCCAAAGCTCAACCACGGAAAGATTGAAGCCGAAGTCGAGGTGAAGGAAGAGGGAAACATCGGAGAACAGGACGGCAGTCTAAAATTAACCGGCCGCAGTATGATTCGGGCTTTAGAAAAAAACAAGGCCGCGGAGATGAGAGCGGAAATTGAAAGTTGTCTCCGCCAATGTCAGCAGGAATTTCACTCGGATATTTTCGGTTTCGGCGAGGAAATCCAGCGCAAGTTTCCCCAAGAGTGGAAACGGCTTGGTCCCCGCTGGGATACGGAATTTTCGCATCTGCAAATCAAGGTGCGGGTCAGGGCGAAAATCAGAGGGACCGGTTTCATCACTGATCCCATCAACTTAAAATAAGAAAGGAGCTATGTTTTGTTTCAGGACAAAGAAAAGATATCCGGCAACCAAGCACTGATGCTGACTTTGGCCGGAGGTATCGGTAATATTTTCGTGGTTTTAGCCGTTCCGGCCATCCAGGAGGCCGGCCGCGACGGATGGCTTTCAGTATTCATTGCCTATGGAATGGCCATCGTGATCGGCCTCGTTTTACTTGACTTAGGAAGGCGTTTTCCGAATCAAACCATTGTCCAGGTTTTGCCCATGATCTTCGGAAACATATTGGGTAAGTTGGCCGGGTTAGCGTATATCCTGGGCTGGTGGCTGATGGCTCCCCTGATCATCCGTGAAATAGCAGAGCTCCTTCGCTTTTTCCTTCCGTTCACGCCTACCTTGATCATTATCATTTTTATGGCCTTATTGGTTGTTTACGCTATGCGCAAAGGGTTTGAAGTATATGCCAGAACAGCTGAACTTTTCGTGGTGCTGATGATCTTGTTGATCGTTTTGATCCTTGGGCTAAACCTGGGGAATTTTACATGGAAAAATTTAACCCCGGTATTAGCAAACGGGTTCAGACCGGTGCTGAAAGGCTTGTGGGTTCAGTTTCCTTATGCGCTGGAAACCATTTTATTTATGGCCTTATGGCTTCCCTGTTTGAATAAGCGCCAAGACGGCCTCCGGGCGGTATTATTGGGCATACCGCTGGCCGGGTTGTTGTTAACCGTTTTTGTCGCAGCCAATATTGCTTTTACCGGAATTACTTTAACCGCCCGCTTTATTTTTCCGGTCTTCTACATGTCGCGCTACATCTTTATCGGCAATTTCCTTTCAGGTATGGAGGCTGTTTTTATGGTCCTCTGGCTGATCTCGAGTTACCTGGAGATCCTTGTTTTTTACTATCCCCCCGTGGTCGGGCTGGCCCAGTGGCTTAACTTGAAAGAATACCGGCCGTTAATCCTGCCGATGATGTTGGTCACAGTCATCTTAACGCTGTTGCCATCCAATGTCATTGAAGTGATTAAGCTCGATACCTTAAAAAATCCCTTCATCATATTGCCTTTGGGTTTGTTAATCCCCCTCGCCTGGCTGGTCGCAGTCATCCGAAAGCTGGATCATTCGTAAACTATGATCCTTTGCAATCAGTTTGATAAGTTCCAATTTCACTTTGTTCCCCAAGACCGAAATAGTCGAAACACGCCGGGGCAATTGACTTACATCCATTACCCGAGGCATAAATGCCTACATAAGTTCCAGTAAAACATCTTCCCACAACTTCACATGCAAGAAACCTTGCGGATGCTGTTGCAAACTTAACCATTTCATATGCACAATAGCCATAGTAAAAAGTATATTTTAACTTATCAGCTATAACTTTAATATAAAGTGGCTTATCTTCAATCTCTAAACATGCGGCAATCTGAAAAAAATCTTCTGCTCGCTTTTCCAGGACAAGGCACATTCTCCCATCCAAAATTCGCTTTGTCATTTTATAATAAAATTCATTTGTAATGAATATGACTAATCCGGCTTCCTCGTTCTCTCTTTTGGGGGAAAATTCAAATAACGTAGACATTACACAGTTAAAATACTTTTGTCTTCTGGCAATCAATGCCGGAGAATCCGGATCACAAATTCGATAGGAATTTCCCCAAAGTGTCATCCAACTTTTTCTATAACTCAAACTGTAATCTTCCGGATATGGATTTCTCAGATAGTTCCAGCAAAGCGCAAGTCGATTTTCTTCGAAATGATCCATTTCCACTTCCGGATTAACTTCAATCTGCGGTAGACATGGACCATCTGAAATCAAACCAACGCTTTTACCATGATTAACAATGGGCCACCCGTCTTTATCCCATTCTACAGGAGATAAAAATGTCTCCCTTCCAATGTGAGACATATACTTTTGAGCTATTCGAATACCCAAATGAACCATCCACCAATTGCCGTTCTGATCCTCCACCAGGTCTCCATGTCCTGTACAGTGTACATCCAGCATATTTGACTGCATATTTGTAAGAATCGGATTTCCCGGGCAAGATTCGAAAGGTCCCCATGGTGATTTGCTTCTTGCAATTGTCTCCATATGGGTAAAAAACGTTCCTCCCTCGGCAATCATCAGATAGTAATAAGTGCCGATTTTATATAAGTGAGGAGCCTCGGGCGCCTTTCCACCGGAGCCACCCCATATGAATTTTATATCACCCATCATTTTACCGGTATTGATATCCAGCTCAACTTGGGAAATTCCCGGTGTTCCGTCCGGGGCAGACTGATTTGTAGTATAATAAACTTTATTTCCGACAAAAGTCAAAGACGGATCAATCCCTCCCATAGATAGCCATACCGGTTCAGACCACTCGCCCGAAGGATTGCCGGTATAAACATAGAAGTTCCCGCAGCCGTTCATGTTGGTAGTTGTCATGTAAAAGATACCTTCATGATATCTGATGGTTGGCGCCCAAATACCCCCTGAAGGCGCGACTCCTTGCAGCGGTAACTGGGATTTTCTTGTAAGGCAATGGCCAATCTGCCTCCAGTGGATGAGGTCACGGCTGTGAAAAAGCGGCACACCGGGGAAATATTCAAAAGAACTTGTCACGAGATAATAATCAACCCCCACCCTGCAAATGCTGGGATCAGGGTAAAATCCGGGGATGATGGGATTGTTATACCGCATCTTGTTATCCGCTCTTTCATTCAAGGTTGCTCTATCCCTTCAAGCCGGTGGTGCTTATTCCTTCAACAATATACTTCTGAAATATAAAGAACATCAAAATGGGGGGAACCAGTGACAAGG
>DASVMB010000285.1:0-8015 GCA_036384575.1 Bacillota bacterium | reverse complement strand
GGACCGGACCGTTCTTCATAACGGAGTCTTGATATATCTAGCTGTCAAAGATCGCAGATTTTCAATCATCGGTGATGCAGGCATCGATCAGGCGGTGCCCGCAAATTTTTGGAATGACGTAAAAGAACGGATGGAAGCCCTCTTTCAACAGGGCAACTTTCCGGAGGGCGTTTGCCTCGGTGTCCGGATGGCCGGTGAACACCTGGCCACGTATTTCCCCTATCAGTCCGGTGATCGAAACGAACTGCCGGATGAGATATCGGAGGGGAAGTAGCGCGCCCCCACGGGGCACGCGGCAACAGGGAACAGGCAATAGGCATGAGGTATAGAGTCGCCTTTGTACACCCATGATACCTACCTCGTGCTCCGCGCTTAACAAAGCGCGACCTCCTAGGTAAGAGTAACCTTTTTGGGAAAGGCGCGAGATAGTTGTCGGAGGTGAGTTGCTCATAGACTTTCAACACAAATGACCCATAATACTCTTGCTTTTTCCCCTATTGCCCTTTGCCTGTTGCCTATTGCCTAATTGACTTTTGACTGAAAATCAGCCGGAATTGCCCAATTAATCAGGTAAAATACCGGAAAATTTAAGCAGGATTTGGGCCATTGACCGCGAACTCTTTGAAGAATAAGGAAAATTTCTAACGGATCGAGGAATCGCGGATGCCGAAATCACCCGGACGGCCTGAACAACTTCACCTAGAGCTCAAATGGGATTATCTAGAGTGGCTGACCGTTCAAAGCGAAGCTTACACCGATTATGAAACCGCTGCCCGCAAACTCATCGACGATTTACCGGTTGCCGGGATTGCCGAAATTCACCCGATTTGGAGAGAATTGTCCGGCCGGCATCTAATTTAAATCCGGTTGGTATAGTTGATTGTACTTAATTAAGCCCTTACCCGGGTTATTACCTCCGGCTCTTCGGCGACGTTTTTCCGCCTTCCGCCGCCCTTCTTCGGGCCGGCCGTTTGTTTCTCGGTCGCCGCGAGGCTAGCCCGTAAGGCCTCCATCAAATCAACCACCTTGCCGGTCTCCCGCTCCGGTACTTCACTCACCTCTCCGCCGCTGATCTTGGTTTGAATCATGGCCATCAACTCCTCCCGGTAACGGTTGGTGTACTTGGCCGGTTCGAAATGGCCGGAAAGATTGGCGATTAATTCATTCGCCATTTTTACCTCGTTTTCATGCAGCGTGGGTTCGGTCCGGACTCCCTCAAGTCCCGCGATTGAGCGAATCTCATCGGGATAAAAGATGAGCGCCACTAAAAGCACATTTTGATAAACCCGGAGTACCGCCAGGGTCTCCTTGGAGCGAATCGTCACCTTGGCGATGGCGATCTTGCCGGTCTCACCCATCGCCCGTCTCAAGAGGGCGTATGCCTTTTCTCCCCCCGGACTCGGCTCCAGATAGTAGCTTTTTTCGAAATAGATCGGATCGATCTCCGTCAGATCCACAAAATCAAGGATATCAATGGTTTTGGTGCCCCCATCGGGAACCCGTTCGAAATCCTCCTCCCGGAGCACCACATATTGCCCTTTCTGATATTCGTATCCCCACACAATCTCTTCCGGAGGCACCTCTATATTACAGGTGGGGCAGCGCCGTTCGTATTTGATCGGGGTTTTGCATTTGGCATGGAGATAATTGAATTTGATCTCCTTCTTCTCGGTTGCGGTATAGAGCTTGACCGGCACATTGACCAGCCCGAAGCTGATGGCGCCCTTCCATAAGGTACGCATCCCAATCACCTCGAGGCTAGTATTCCCGGAAATCGATGAACCCTATCTGAATTCCGGATGAAACTCTTGAATATAATCGGCCAGTCTCTCGAACCCCTGCTCCAGATTACGCCTTCCCAGTCCGACCCGGAAATGGTTTCCCGGTGCATCGTAGACCGTTCCCGGCAGGATCATCAGACTCTTCCTTTCCACCACATCCCGGCAGAACTCTTCCACCGCAAGCGAAGCGGTCAACTCCGGGAAAGCCACCGAACCGCCCTGCGGAGGCAGCCAGCGGAAGCTCGAAGGGTAACTCTTAAAAAACTCCGCCGCGAGCCTGGTATTATTGCGGATCAACTCTCGGTTCCGCTCAATAATTGTCTCCTTCGCCCGCAGGGCAATGATGGCCAAGATCTCACTCGGCGCGCTGCTGCAGATCGTGGTGTAATCCTTCAACCGTGCACAGTTACGGAGTACCGCCTCATCCCGGCTGGCGAGCCAGCCGATACGCAATCCCGGCAACCCGTAACTCTTGGAAAGACCCGACAGGGTTATCCCCTTTTCGTAGAGATCCGCCGCAGGTTCCAACCTGTTATCAGATTCGTTTTCCAATTGCCAATACATCTCATCCGAGAATAAATAAAGATTGTAGCGCCGCGCCAGTTCGATCAGACGGTACCAGTCCGCCGCAGTCGGCAAAAATCCGGTGGGATTATGAGGAAAATTCACCACCAGCAATTTTGTCCGGGGAGTAATCTTAGCGGCCAATTCCGCCAAATCCAGGCTCCATTCGGACTCTAACCGCAGCGGCCAATTGACGACTTCCGCGCCCAAGGCCGCAGGTAATTCGGATAGAGATTGATAACATGGGCTGATTACGATGGCCTGATCCCCCGTGGTCAAAATTGCGCTCAGGGCAAGGAGGATTCCCTCTTCCGGCGCGGTCACCAACACATTTTCCGGAGCAATCTTATGATATATACGGCTAATCTCGGCGCGCAACATAGAATGGCCCGGTGACTCGGTATAGCCCAATCTTAGCCTTTGCCAAAGTTCAAGCCCGGCCCGGTCGGCCAGGGCGAGTAACTCTTCAAGGGTTAAGGCTTCACAATCCGAAGCACTCAAAAGACAGTCCACCTGAAACTCGTAGCGGGCAAAATACCGCTCCAATTTAAAATCACAGATTCGCAAATGAAATCCCCCTTTAGATAAAAATAAACGGCCCCTATCTCGGGCCGCTTTCAAACGTTCCATTCTCCCGGAACCACTGCTGAAATTCGCTCACCGAGCCGAAACAGGGAACCCGATCCGCCGGTGTGACCCGTTTGACGGCCCCCGGTTCGGCCCAACATGCCCCCAGCGGGATCACACCCGCCTCCCGGGCGCACCGGACATCGGAAGGCGCATCCCCGAGATAACCCACTGTCCCCGGGTCAAACCCCCAGGCCGAAACCACCCTCGTAATAGCCGGGACCTTATTCCCGTCTATCGGAGATCCGGACTCCATGTGGTCGAAGAACCCCGCCAGTCCCAACTCCTGCACCGAGATCGCGAGACTTGCGGCGCCCTTACCGGTGACAATGGCTAATTTCAAACCCTGATTCTGTAACCACGCCAGTAACTCAGGCACCCCGGGATAAAGTTTTACCAGGCTTGGGTGAAGCCGCCGGTATTCGGCATGATAGATTGCCAGTCCCTCTTGCCAGCGATCGGCAAGCAGTTTCTGAAAGATCCCTTCCTCACTCGGCCCGAATTGCGCCGAAATCTCTTCATCACTATAAATCTTACCTGTCTCATGAAGCAGCGCCGCCCGAAAAGCCGGAAAAATCACCGGAAATGTCTCGGCAAGTGTACCGTCGAAGTCAAAGATCAAACCGTTCATCATGTATGCACCTTCATAGTTAGTCAAAAGTCGCAAGTCGAAAGTCTATAAGGGCAATAGGCAACAGGGAACAGGCATGAGGCATGAGTATGTTTCGTGGCCTGAACCCCTTTGGCCCAAGATTCCCGCCGGTTTCCTTGGGCCCGAATCCGCGTCTATTACCCTATCCCTTTAAGGGAATTCGCATAACTCTCCGGCCTTTGTTGGTTATGCTTCGTAACCTGAACCGCTTTAGCCCAAGATTCCTGCCGGTTCCCTTAAGGGTAATCGGAGTCGAATCCTAATAGAATGCTGTTGCCTGTTGCCTGTTGCCTTAATCAGGGCTGAATATCCGCTACCGAATTTTGTACTTGTTGAGGGCGGTAAGGAAACTTACCGATTAGCTCCCTGTGGGTCACTCCGGTTAAAACCAGGATCGTTCCCATGCCCGACTCCAGTCCCATCTTGATGTCAGTATCCATTCGATCACCGACCATCACTGCGTTTTGGGAATGCTCATTCAAATAGCGGAGCGCCAATCGCATGATCAATGGATTGGGTTTTCCCACAAAGTAGGGATGGTATCCGGAAGCCTTCTCAAGAAGAGCGGCAACCGCGCCGCAAGCCGGGATGGTTCCGGACTCGGTCGGGCAGGCGGTATCGGGGTTGGTGGCAATGAAAGGCACTCCGGCCATGATGAGTTGCGTGGCGCGAACGATCTTATCGTAGGAGTATGATTCGGTTTCACCCAAGATCACGAAATCGGGATTATAGTCGGTAAGGGTATATCCCACTTCATTTAAAGCCTGATAGAGTCCGGTTCCACCCAATACATATGCGGAACCGCCGGGTTTTTGCGACTGCACAAAACTGGCCGTGGCCATGGCGCTTGAAAAAAGATGGTGTGCCTCCACGTTGATACCGGCCGTATTTAGGCGGTGTTGTAGATCCAGTGGTGTGTAACGGGAGTTATTCGTTAAAATGAGAAATTTATGGCCGCCACTCATCAACCGCCCAATAAAGTCGCTGGCTCCGGGTATTGCCCGTTCACCGTGGACCAGCACTCCATCCATATCAATCAGATACGTTTTTTTTGATTGCGACGATTCATTCATCACAAAAAACCTCCTTGGTCAATCACCAGACGGCATTGTCCCGCATGGCGGCGGACCATTTTTGAAATCCATTCATGCTTATTATATCATCCCTCCGCGACTCGCTGCAAATAAACCGCGGCAAAAGTTGTTCAGGCTGAGACTTTTTGTTATAATCTTAGTTGGTATGATCCGGCCGGAGGCGTGACGAGATCCCGAACCAATAAAACCACCGGTCGATGAATGGAGGCTCCTGAATATGAAGTTGAAACAGTTTTGGCACCAAAACCTGCAGTGGATCCTGTTTATATGGTGTATTTCCAGCCTGATTCTCCGACCCGGATGGGTCATCTTCTTCGCCGGAGTACTCGGTTGGGTGGCCATTGTCTATTTAACCGCACCCGGAGTTTTTTGGACATATTTCGGCATGCTCTCCCCAAGCTCCCGGTTTGACACTGCCAAGTCAGCCCGGCAGCTCCAAAGGGCTTTGGATAAGAAACCTCTTATCCCCCAACCCTATATCAATCTGGGAGTGCTATACGCCCGTGAAAAGAAATGGGCCGAAGCCATTCCCCTGTTTGAAGAAGCCCTAAAGCTCGCGACCAAGCGGGACATGGCCGAAACCCTTGTAATCCTGGGAATCGCCTACCGCGAAAATGATCAGCCCGATGCCGCCCTCAAAATGCTGGATCAGGCGGTTGCCGCAGGCATGAAAACGGCCAAGGTGTATTTGAATTACGCCTTGACCTATATGAAACAGAGCCGGCTCCCGGAGGCGCTGGATGCGGCGGCTAAGGCCCGTTCCCGCAATCTGAACGCCACTGAACCTGTTCTGGTCATGGGGCGGATCCATTTTGCCCTAGAGGACTATGAATCCGCCAAAGATGATTATGATTGGGCTATCGCCCATACCTCCTGGCCGGTTGAGTCCTATTATTGGCTGGGCCGGGCCGAACTGGAACTTGGTCAAACCGAGGCCGCGGTTGAACACCTACGGAAAGCCGTGGAACGGATCACCGAAGACCCGCTGCTCTCCGATATCACGGTTTCGGAAGCCTCTGTCTGGTTGGAAAAGGCTGAAAAAGCCGTCCCACCGGATAGTCCCGCCACTGCAGAATAACCGGTTCCCACTTTGCCCATGCCTGAATAACCTGCACGTACCGGCCGGGTATCAATTTACCCGGCCACCGTTTAATTGAAAGATCCGATCCCGCAGCTTATTGCGTGCACGCTCCGCCGCCCTGGCTACATATGGATCTTGTTTATGGGAAGACCCGTTCCTATTGGCGCCATCTATCCTTTCAAGGGGAGTAGCCTTGCACCTCTCCCTGCCGGTACACTCATTTTTGCTTTCATTCTTTGATGGATCCGATCCGGCGTCCGATGCCGCCCCGTTCTCACTCATCCTGGTTCACCTCCTGTATCTTTCGGTGTCTCATGGGGAATAAAATCGAAAGAAGTTTTCTGAAAATAGGTTAAGAGTTCCGCGCCGGAGAAACCGCCTCGTACCACTTCCTGCAGAAAGGCCTCGCCCAAGACGGTCAAGAACCGTTCATCCACTTGAGAAAAACCTGCCGCATCGTTGGCATAGATCCGAAGTACCAGTCCGTTTCCACCCTCCAACTCAAGCCTTACCCCAAAGGAATGTTCATCGCTGACGAGGGACACAGCTTCCTCTCGCACCAGACGGGATAGAAGCGGGTGTAAAACCGTCCATTGGGCATCCCCATCGATCCATGTTAGACTCAAACGGCACTCGGGAAAAGTTTCCCAAATGGTTCCCAAAAACTCTCTTAATAGTAAATGCGGGTCGGATTCTCCCTGTTCCCGCAGTCTCAGCCATCCGTAAATTAATGACCAACGCAATGTCTCCTTTACGACCAAATGAGCGATTTCCTCCCCGGTAATCTCCCCCGAGACGTTGGCCAGTTCCTCCCCGAACTCCTTCGTCCACTGCACGCCCTCTTTACTGACCCGGAGAATGGGAAAAAGGAAACAGATCATCAGGGCAACTATCCCTGCAGCCGCTACCACGATTCGGGCCAAAATGATCAAGGGAATGGTATTTAGAACCTTGGACTGAAAGGATATCCACGTATTTTCAAGAATCGGCGCGGGAATCCGGAACAGTTCCCGTCCGAAAAATAATAAAACCATCATGCAAGGCAGGAATACTCCCCACCATAAGGGCAGCCGGTTTTTTATCAACCATTGTTGCAGGTTTCCCAACCCCGCACCCATTACTCCACCCCATTCGATCCATTGTATGAAGGGATTGCATGGAATATGCGCCTTTTATCTCCGCCGGATCTCCCAATTCTTCGACATCACCTCCACGACCTTATGCGAAGATCATCCCGAAAACAAGATTAATTCAAATAAAATGCCACAGTCTCAAGGTTATCGAGTCTGTGGCCATTACAACAAAAGACGCTACCGTATTCACTTTCCGGTTAAGGATTAATGTCCAAAAAGGGTCAAGAGCACACCGGCTGCTACGGCGGTTCCGATAACGCCGGCGACGTTCGGCCCCATGGCATGCATCAAAAGGAAGTTCGAGGGGTTCTCCTTTTGCCCCACTACCTGGCTGACCCTTGCCGCCATCGGTACTGCGGAGACTCCCGCCGAACCAATCAGCGGATTTACTTTGCCGCCGGTGACCTTATACATGATCTTGCCAATCAATAACCCGCCGAAGGTGCTAAAGGCAAATGCCACCAATCCCAGGACGATCAGTTTCAAGGTATCGACGCGCAGGAATATCTCGGCGCTGGCCGTCGCACCTACAGTCAATCCCAGGAAGATGGTGACGATATTGATCAAGGAATTCTGAGCGGTGTCCGAAAGCCTTTCCACCACGCCGCTCTCCCGGAAGAGGTTTCCCAGCATCAGCATTCCGATGAGCGGGGCGATGGAGGGAAGCAACAGTGAGACCAACCCGGCAACGATCAAAGGCAGGACGATCTTCTCCGCTTTCGAGACTTCCCGGAGCTGATCCATTTTAACCGCCCGCTGTTCCTTGGTGGTCATCAGTTTCATGATCGGAGGCTGGATTAACGGCACCAAGGCCATATAGGAATAGGCGGCCACCGCGATAGGACCCAAGAGATGCGGCGCCAGTTTTGACGCCAGAAAGATGGAGGTCGGTCCGTCCGCTCCGCCGATGATCCCGATGGATGAGGCTTCTTGCGGCGTAAACCCTAAAAGTAACGCCACGATAAAGGCGAAATATACACCGAATTGCGCCCCTGCGCCCAAGAGCAGACTGGACGGCATGGCAATCAGCGGGCCGAAATCCGTCATTGCGCCGACCCCCAGAAAGATCAGGGGCGGGAAGAT
>DASVMB010000284.1:0-6533 GCA_036384575.1 Bacillota bacterium | reverse complement strand
GTCCGCGGGCAGCTGATCAATCCGGTCGCTCTCGATTTCCACGGTACAATAGTTATCGGTTTTGTCCACCAGCTCGCCCAATCTCCCCATCAACCGATCCGAATCATTTTCCCTTTTGGAGTTCAAGGCTGTAATTAGTGCATTATACTCTTTTTGCTCTTCAGTAGACAGGTGTCTCATACGGTTCGGGCTAATAGCTTTAGCGTAATGCGTTTCAAAAGGTCCGCTACCGACCAGGATGATTTTTTTAACCCTTTGAGGGTATCGGGCGGCGTACATGAAGACGAGCCAAGCGCCCCAGGAATGGCCGATCAATGATATGGGCTTGCCACAATGAGTAGCGATGACCTCATCCAATTCCTCAAGGAGTGCCGCAATGGTTCCTTGGGTCTGTAGCGGCTCGAGGATTCCAAAATCCTTCGCCAACTCCCGGGCTATCGCCGCCACCGTTCCCAAAGCCCCCGGCCCGCCGTGAACTACCGCCGCCTTGTAAGGCGGGCTACCATACAATCGGACGTTCGTCATCCATTCGTTCTCCGTTTCAAACAATAATCCATCCTGGCATATGGGGATGCCGACCGGATGCTTCGCGCATATGCGCACGCGCCTCCGGTTACAAGTTGAAAGGGCCTTGCCCTGGGTTGGGATGAAATATTCTGCCCGGATTAGCCATGGAAGGCTTACACCTTGTAGCCGGGTCGTTTACGACCCGGTTGACGGCAAAGGATCACCGCATTAATCCCAATATCTGTGATCTTAAGCCTCTTTTTGGGGGAACGGCAGCCATTCCAAAACCCGCTGAATCTGCTGATCCCAATATAGCCACTGATGATCCCCGGGCCCCTCTTCATAGGTCAGATCCAAATTCAACTCCCTGGCGTAATCCCGGAACCGGATGTTCCCTTTATACAGGAAATCCTCGGTACCGCACCATTGAAACAACTTAGGCTGAAGACGACCGGACTCCGCTAACTTCCGGGCGAGGAAAAACAGATCATTGGTTGATCCCGGAACTTTATCCAGATCACCGAAGACATTCCGCCACTCCTTTTCTTCGTTGGGCTGGGCTAATGCCAATAAACTCTCGAGATCCACCGCTCCGGACAGGCTTGCCGCAGCGCAGAATTGATCCGGTTTAGCCAGACCAAGTTTGAAAGCGCCATACCCGCCCATGGAAAGACCGGCCGCGAAATTCTCCTCCCGCCGATCCGAAAGATTGAAGAAACTTTGGGCGATCTCCGGCAATTCTTCGCTGATAAAGGTCCAATATTTTCCGCCGGCCGCCATATCCGTATAAAAGCTCCGTCCCACCTCCGGCATGACCACCGCCAGCCCCAGCGGCGCCACGTAACGTTCGATGGAAGTCCGGCGCAGCCAGATGGTGTGATCATCCGATAGCCCATGTAGTAAGTACAGAGTAGGATGCTTGTGGGCGCCCGCCTGGCCGGTCATACCAATCTGTCCCTGGGTCGCCTGGGGCAGGATCACATACATGGAAGTGGATAATCCTAAAACCTCGGAAAAAAAGTTGCAATGAATCAGCGCCATAAAAAGGCCTCCTCGGATATTGATTGGCTACCCGAATATCTGGTCCAAACTTACTTTTAACCCTGGAAAATAAAAAGACGACACGGTTTCATTGTTTTTAAAGGTCATATTTTTGGCGACATTATTTTCCCGAAACAGATATACGCTTACTTCATGATTTAATGGGTTGACAATCCAATATTCAGAAACTCCGGTCTCCATATGCAGATCCAGTTTCTTGACAAAATCTTTGCTGCGGGTGGTTTCGGAGATAATCTCCACCACCAGTGTCGGGACACCCATATAATAATCCTTTTCATTTAGGCGTTCTTCCAGATCACAGATGACCATCAAATCCGGCTGGACAACGTTGATGTTTTCGGGATTTCTTTTCAGCGTAATATCATAAGGTGCCAGCATCGGACGGCATGGCTTCCCTTGAAACCAGTTATAAAAGATAACATGAAGCTCGCTAAGGATTTTCTGATGGAGTGTCTTAGGGGAAGCTAGAAAATAAATTTCGCCGTCGATATATTCATAGCGCTCATCACTATTCTCGGTTAATTTTTGAAATTCTTCAAAAGAAGCTTTTCGTGGGTATATTTCATAGGCTTTCGCTTGTTCTTGAAGATTGAAGCCGGCATTATCCTGATTCATCTCTTCATACCCGGATAATTTAGCGATTACCTTGCCGTTGCTGGTAATCAAGATTTCTTCCCGGACAGACAGCCTCAGGTATTTACCCAAATGGTTTTTGAGGTCGGTTGCGTTCACTTTCATCCAATCGCCTCCATTCCATGTACCGCTTTAGCCAAAATAGCTAATTTGATTATATAGAATTATGATTATTCAGTCAAACCATCGGCTCAAAAGCCTCAAGTTTTTTGCGATAGATTTGGCATTGACGGCCATGGGGAAAATCGCCCTCAATAATCTCCGCCGGAACCATTCCCATTTTGGCATAGAAATTTCGTGCCGATATTCCGTGAGGATCACTTGCGGTAAAAGTATCTACGAACACTTCAGCCGGTGGTTCGATCCGCGTCATCATAAACTTAAACAATGTAGTCCCGATTCCCCGATGCATAAAATCTTTATCCACCGCGAACCAGCCGATTTGATAGACCGGCTTTTGGGTGGGAGAAAGAAGCATGCCGCCGATGATTTTTCTGTCAGGCGCATCGTCTGCTTTGATACAAAACGCAGTCCCGCGCCGGATGTTCTTTTCCAAAGCTTTTTGATAGCCTTCGTCCGTACTAAGTTCAATTCCGAAGATCGGCAGCACCCGTTCTGTAAAATCGAGCCATGCTTGATAATCGTCCATTGTTGCCAGATACACTATCACAATTCATCACCTCGGATAACCCCTAATTTATACAAAACGCCGCATACAGCGGTACCGCCTGAATCCCATTCTCGAAACCAAAATTTCTGGCGGATATCCGGATAGCATACGGGCACTGATATCTCCCGACAAACTGGGCTAAACTCTTAGCTTTCACATGATCACCGGACTTAACTTCTACCGGAATAATTCCCCCGCCCCGATCCTGGATTACGAAATCAATCTCAGCTTTACCCTGTGATTCCCAATAAAAAGGGTTGTAGCCGTTCATGGTTAATGCCGAGCACACATAATTTTCCGCCAAAGCGCCTTTAAACCCCTCAAAACTCGGTGTTTCAACCAGCACTGCATTGGGCGGCACACCGAACTTGGAGCAAAGCAACCCGGTATCGGTCATATATATCTTAAAAAAGGAACCATCCATATACGCGGTTAAAGGTATTCTCCCCTCATTCACTTTATGGCATTTCATAATCACCCCGGATGCTTTGAGCCATTCCAGCGGGGTCTCATATTCATAAGCCCTGGCCCCGCTTTTGATGACTTTATATTGAAATTTCCGGTTATCCTTGGCGAGTTGAGCCGATATGGAATTAAAAGCTGCTAAAATCCTGGTTGTTTCCATGGGCGTAGCGTATTTCGCCATATCGGCGATATAAGCGTGATTAATTGTCTTTTGTGCCGCTAAAACAAAATTAAAATCCTGTTTCTCGATATACTCCAATACCGCCCTGGGCATTCCCCCGATGACCAAGTACATCCGAAAAAGATCCATGGCTGTATCGTGTAATGATAATGATACATGAGACTCAAAGGAATTCCGGATAAGCCCCGCCAAATCTTTTTTTCCCAATGCCCATAAAAATTCTTCGAAATCTAGCGGATACAAGGTCATTATTTCAACCTTGCCTACCGGAAAAGAATATTTTTGACGATTTAGCGCAACGCCTAACATACTACCGGCAGCCATAATATGATACTCCGGCGCATTTTCGCAGAAATACTTGAGCGACGTCAGCGCCCGCTCACAGGCTTGAATTTCATCAAAGACTATCAATGTTTCACTTTTTAATATGGTTTGACCGGATTTCGCGGAAAGCTCCTTGATAATCCGCGCCGGATTTAAATCCCGCTCAAAGATATTGGTCAACTCGGTACTATCTTCGAAATTAAAATACACCGTATTTTTATAATGTTCTTTGCCAAAAGAGAGGATCGTATATGTTTTTCCAACCTGTCTGGCTCCATACAAAATGAGCGGCATTCTCCGGCTGGAATCTTTCCAGAGTTTTAATCTATTTACGATTTTTCGTTCCATTAAGTGCCACTCCTATACACTTATTATAACCTATACTGTGATATTCATATACAACTTTTATAAATATATTCCCAGTTAATTCATACTCCCGCTTTTTCACGCCAGTCACCCATCTATCAAATAACAAAAAAAGAGCATTAGATTTTGCTCTTTTCTTTTAACAAGTAACTAATAACCACTAACGAATAACTATGCTTTATTACCGGTTCAGCTCGCTCGTATCCTTCACCTGATGATCCCGGATAATCCGCTCTATCTCCTGGAAGTCGCTGACCGGCATATCGCCGGCAATCGTGTTCTTAATGGCGGCCATTGCATTCCCGAATTCCAGCGCCGACTGGACATTATTATATTTCAATAATCCAAACAGCACTCCCGCAAGATATGCATCGCCGCTGCCGATCCGGTCAACCACATCGATCTCCCGGTATGGCTCCTCTTGAAAAAAGCGATCCTCGGCCTTGGAGTAGATTAAGGAATTCCAATTATGTTTGGAGGGACTTATCACTTGACGCTGGGTCGTCGCCACCAATTTACAGCCGTATTCTGCCGCATAACTTTTCATGATATCTTCCAGGGATCCCTGTTTCCCAAACATCTTGCGGGAAGTCTCCTCCGAGATAAACAAGATGTCGATCTCGGGCAAAATTTTGGAAATTTCCGTCCGGGCTTCCGCTTCGCTCCATAATGAAGCCCGAAAGTTCACATCAAACGATATCAGACTGCCCTGGGCCTTAAACTTCTGAATCATGGTCCGGGTGGTTTCCCGGATGGCTTGACCCAGAGCCAGGGTAATGCCGCTCACATGAAATACCGCAGTTTTCTGATAGACCTCGGGATCAATCTCTTCCAACTTCAATGAAGTAAATGATGAATTCGCCCGATCATACACCACTGTCGGCTTGCGTGGCGCGGCGCCGCTTTCGTAGTAGTAAATTCCCAAACGGGCTCCGGGGTGATCGTCGAAAATAATGTAATCGTCGCTGACCCCGCTAAACCGAATCTTGTTGTTAATGTACTTTCCAATCTCATTACCCGGCAACTTCGTTATCATCCCGGTCCTGAGTCCCAGGAGCGAGATTCCGGAAACCACATTCAGTTCGGACCCGCCGGCCCGCTTTTCAAAAACCTCGCCTGCCAGAATCCGTTCTTTATTCGGCGGCGAAAGACGTAACAGCACTTCCCCTAGTCCCAACACTGCAAATTCTTTGGAATTCTGAGTTGTCTCAAAAAAAACCATTTTATTCTCCTTATCACGAAATTATTTTTGTTAAGAAATTTTCTTTTCATAGCAATCGTACCATTCATAAGACGGTTCCTTGATATCAAAGAATACCTTTCCCACATATTCAAACCCAAATGCCTGATATAAACGAATTGCGGCTTGGTTATCCGGGAACGCGTCAAGCCTGATACAAGAATGACCATTTTGCTTCGCTTGCACAATCACATACTCCACAATCGCCCTGCCGATTCCCTGCCCGGCCTCGCCGGGCCTAACCACTAAAGTATGCAAGACCAGGGGTTGTCCCTGATTATATTTCCAGTTCAGGGTCTGATATTGGGAAGGTTGACTTTCATTGATAATAAAGGTCGCTACCATTCTATCATGAATAAAGCAGCAATAAAGACAATCATCCCGGAACGCTTCCAACGCCGTATCGCGGGTCGGATAGACGCCTCTCTGCCATTGATGGATATTTTGGTTAATTAGCCAATCGATTGACTCGTTATAGATATTTTCAACGAAATCCAGATCACTCGCAGTGGCCTTTCGGATTGTCAGGCTCTCCATTAAAACGTTTTCTCCAATTCCTCAAAATTTTTGATGGCCATCTATTTAACTCAGATAAACCTTTGCATCTCAGGCCACTGGTTAAAACCAGTGGCTGTAATAATTCTTACCGGTTAAAACCGGTATCGTTCGTTTATTATAGTAGAGCACAATTATTTAAAGAAGATCTATTGCCGGTTGGACTTCGTAGTTTTGTCCCAGCCTATGGACCCGAAATTCTAGCCAGTTCCCTGAAAACGGTGACACCGTTTTCTTAAGAGTTGTGATTACAACTCCACTTTAATGGGAAAGGGTAACGGGCTTCGTAGTCCAACCCCTAACCCTTCCCTCTCGGCAATGAACCTGGCGACACCATGGGAATTATTATCACCGATTACTCCGGTAGCTTTATTCCTTAATTCTTCAACTGCATTGAATACCGCATAGCACTCATCACATGCATCAAAGCGCGGCATATCGTTGAAATTATCACCGAAGCCGACGATTCTGTCAAAAGGGTAATGATCCCGAAGATATTTAACCGCATTGTACTTTGATGCGGTTTTGCT
>DASVMB010000283.1:0-6246 GCA_036384575.1 Bacillota bacterium | reverse complement strand
TACGCGAATTTTCCTTCATTTCCTCGGAATTATCTGCAATCTCCTTGATGTGATTTTCAATCGATGCCAGTGAAGTAATGGAGGACGAGGTCCCCTCCGCCAGATTCTCAACAACCTTATTGAACTGTTCAATGGCAACCGTGATGTTTTGGGTTTCTTCCTTGGCGGTGATTGAATCCTTCCCGAGTTCCGCGATGGTTAGGTTGATAATGTCTGAGTTCCTTTCAATACTTTGAACGACCGCTTCCAATCTTTCATTAAGACCCAACGTTTCCTGATAGCTCCTTCGGGCACCTAAAATCAATTTACTCCCGAACTGTCCCAAAAACGCCAATACCGTGCCGGTAACCGCCATAGTGATACAAAAGACGATGAACTTCGGGAGATCCAGATCCGGAAAGAACAACGGTTGATTCAGGACATAAAGGGCTATGGTTCCAAGCACCTCAAGTGTAGTAGTGACAATGGTAAGCTGTACATCGAAAAAAAGTGAGCTGGCAACCAGACAGACCGGCAACCAAAAAAGATTGTCCAGCACTCCCTTTTGGACATACAGGATGCTATAGATAATCACAAAAGATCCGCAACAAATGAAATAACGAACCAACAGGCTGTCTCTTTTACGGATATAGGCGATGAATGCGGGGATGAATACGATGGCCCCCAACAGCCAAATGATGAGAAGATCTAAAAGTCGAAAATTTTCCACAAAGATCTGGGGCAAACCACCTAAAAACAGGGCGATTGATCCAACCAGGATCGCAATTCGATTGGCCCGCTCAAAATTGATAATTCTCTCTTCATTCATTGGCGCACCTTCTTTGGCTCATTCTATACGGCCGAATATTCTCCCGATAATGGACAATATATATAGATTGTTATCGAACTTCTTTCAAAAAACTTTAGTTAACAATCTATCTGATTAAATTCTATCCATTTTGACATATTGATATCCGTTTCATGATAGCCTGACTTTTCATATAGCTTGCGCGCGATCTGATTATGCGCGAATACATGCAATGAAATCTTGGCGATACTCATACTTTTGGCCATTTCATCCATGGCAGTCATCGTCTGGTGACCATAACTCCGGCCGCGAAATTCCTCAAGGATTTTAAAATCATAGATGAAAGCCTCCCGGCCAAACAGTCTTTCAATTAGCTGGAACCAGAAATACCCGACTTTGTTTCCTGAGCCGGAATCAATAATTACGAATAAATATTGATTTTGGGTCTCCATTCCACTGGGAAGCAGTCCATCAAAACTGTCTCGAGACTTCTGAAGGGCTTCGCTCTCAGCCCACGTACCGGCTTTTACTTTTTCCTCGGCATATTCCGCGATTGCCGGTTGAAGAAATTCTTGAAAGTCTTCCTCACTCATTTTTTCAAATCGAACCAATACCATTTACCCCCTTATAGTTTCCTCCCACATCTGAGTAAGCGATATTGAGAGGCTGCCAAAATGGGTGAGGGCTGATGCCGCGCGCCTCAGGAAGCGCGATGCCTACGACGATAGAGCAGCCAATCCGGCCCAAGCTCAAGCCCGATTAAGAGCCCCCCCAGGAACAACACGGTGTAGTCTGTTCCCACGACCCACATTACCAGCGCACCGCACCACCATGAAAATGCCAGACCGCTCTGAAGCCGTTTCTTGTAAATGGACGCGGTGATCCAACTGCTAAGTCCCATTCCGGTAGCAATGACAGGTGGAATAAATAGCGGGTATCGAGTCTTGGCATATATCCCAAACATCAGGATCCCCATTCCGAGATAACAACCGGCCCAATTCCAGCTAAGTGCCAGACATGCCGGAGTGACAATCTTTCGGTTGCGCTTCAAAATCCAAATGGAAGATCCGAACCCTGCTGCCGTAATAGCTGCCCCGAGCCACGGAATAAGCTGATAGGCACCCATTTGCAGGATAACGGCGAAAACCACCGTGGCCAGAAGCAGTAGCCAACCCCAGGCCAGGCGAAGTTTGAGCAAGACTCCCCATACCCCTTGATCGGAGAACGTAAATTCCGGTGACGCTTCGATCCGGCTTGGTTTTTTACATTCATTATCTGTTTTCGTCTCCGGAATCATTGGATTTACCTTTTCCTTTCAAATGATTGAGCACCACCCGGCGTAATCGTTCAAAACGTCCGGCCCTGCCCGCGGCCGGAGGCTCAGGTCCATACCTTGCCGCAAGATAATCCTCCGTCAGCGTAGAAATGGTTTCCCCATCCTGTGGTAAAATCCGGGCCAGATCGGCGGCTAATTCCTCCGGGGTCCGGGAGTGACGCCATTTTAGACCGCTTTCCCGGGCAAATTGAATTAAACGGTAATAGCCGCGCCGGATAATGGCCCGCGGCCCCCGGCCCCATTCCAAACTTGAATGCTTTTTGCGGGATCGTGCCTCTGTGGAAACTGAATCCTGGGACAAAGGTTTCATTCCAAGGTATTCCGTTACCGATCTTAGGCAACGGGTGAATAGACCCCTCCAGAAAAGATAAAATTTGATGAGCGCCCCGCGCAATCCTTTGATTTTATCGACTTCACCGGCGCAAAACCGGAAGAAAAGATAACCGATGACCCCAATGATGAATAGTAAACAGAACAAGGGAAGAATTACCTGATACAAGAGGCCCATGATCAGGGAAATGATTGAGAAATCCCGAGGAGGCATGGTTTCCTGCACCCGCCCCGGATTCCTTGATAAAATCGATTCCGGGACCGTCGCATCCCCCGATATTTCCAACTTGGCCAGCAACCTTCCAAGAAAATCCCAGTTGAGACTGGGAACAGTAGCGGGCAATACCAGCGCCGCACATACCAAAATCACGATGAAACCGGCGCAAAACCGGAGCCAATTACGGCTTAGACCGGAACCGGGAACAAGCTTGTCGCTTCGCCAAAATGCCCGTTGGTAGTAGAAATAGCCCAGACTCCACAAACCCAACCCGATTCCCGTCTCCAGAAGCAACAACCATCCGGCCGACGGTCTGATCGATTGGGGGCTGACTCCCCTCACCACTATCCATCCAAGGACTTCTAGGATAATGACCCCGCACAGGGAACCCCGCCAGCTTTTCCAGGCATCTTCCCAGGGGACAAGGGATATCCGGTTATCGGCATCTTCCCAGATCTGTTTCGAAGGCTTGGGAACAGCCGGATGCTGAGGAACCCGGGCCAAGCGGCGTAATAGATCACCAAACCATACAGTCAGTACCCAGGTAAGGACTACAACCAACAGCCACTCCCATTCTTCCGCCACAACCCCAAAGGGCCGGCTAAAACAAGCCGCTACCGGACCGCCCCGGAAAAATACCCAACCTGCGATTCCCAGCCACAACGCGATGGCGGCGACGAAACCATGCCAAAGCATGGGCAGCCGCAAATTCCATGTGCCTATCCGGTAAAGTGCGCTGAATAAACTGAAAACCAAAATACTCAGGACAAATACCCAGGGGGCGGGTCGCAACAACCCGGGTAACGTCAATACGGCAAGATACAACCCTACGGTTGCGGCGTAACCCGATAGGATCACCGTTCCTAATAACGGTGGCTTCTCTTCCCCTGTTTTATCGGGTAATATAGATGGCATCATCTTCCCGCCTTCTCGTCACAATATAACGCTGGATTTCCGCTTGATCCAGTTGGGCCTGGCAGGCTTGGCCATCCTCTCCCTGTCGGGCGCGAAGCCAAAGAACCACCGGATAATAACCAAGTCGCCGTAAAATCCCGACCTGTCGCACCAGATCGGCGCCAACGTCCGGGGTGATCCAAAGCAGGCACGACCCCGCCGCTAGACTTCGGGCTTCACGGCACAAGACACTGAATTCCATTCCCGGCCGGGGTTCCACCCCGGCTAAGTAAAACAGGATCTGTTGCTCCCGATGGATCCCCTGCTTTGGCGGGAGTTTTAAGACGGTCCCTTCGGCAGCGCCCATCCCCCGGCCGTTGCAATAGAAGCCCACCGGTTCCGAAGAAAAACCATGGGCAAGCGCGGCGGCCAACTCGATCCCCAGCTCACTCAAAGGAGACCACTCATCCACCGGATAGTCGGGTTCATTTAGATTGAGGAATATTGTCCAGCCTGCCTGGAGAGTGGTCTCCCACTCTTTCACCTGAAGCTTACCGGTACGGGCCAGATTCGGCCAGTGAATCCTTTTAAAACTGTCCGCCGTGGTATAATCCCGGCACCCCCGCAGCCGGGCGGGATCCTCATATAAACCGAAAAAGACGGGATGCCGTCCCCAGGGTAGATGCCGAATGGGTTCTAAACCGATGATAGGTCGGAGAGGCGGGTAAACGACGATTCTCGCATCGGAGTTTAAAATCAGATTATTCTCCGTCAAGCCCCAGGGATCCCCCCAGGAGAATCTGGTTTGGGGCAAGGGATACACACCGCGCCGCTCGGCCCGGAATGTAAAATCCAAAACCGTCCGGCCTCGGGGTTTTAACCAGATCAAGGCTTCCTTTTGTTCGGCACCGAGGGGTTCCGGAAAAGACTGGCTGACCCGTCCCCAAAAAAGTGGCATCCGCGAGGTGTTTTTGAGTTCAAGTTTCAGGCTGAGATCGGTTCCTGCAAAACCGGTGCTGCGGGTCAGATCCCGTTCCAAGCCTATTCCCTCCCGGCTCCGCCTCGACCACCACCGGACCCCAACTGCCAATCCCAATCCCAAATAACACAGACGATAAATCCAGGGAATACCGGTCGCTAAGGCTATCAACCCCAGCAGGACCAGAGTTACCAACAGGCTACTCATTAAATGCCGCCTCGGTCGGTACCGGAGTCCCGGCAACGATCTCCGCAATCACGGATGTGGCTGTGACTCCTCTTACCGCCGCTTCCGCCCCAACCTTTACCCGGTGGGCGAGAACATAGGGAGCCAGATATTTGATATCCTCCGGGGAAACAAAGTTACGTCCCCGAAGTGCTGCAAGCATCCGGGCAGTATCAAAGAGAGCCACCGTTCCGCGGGGGCTGACCCCCAACTCCAGATCGGGATGGGAACGGGTCCGGGCGACTAACTCCACCAAATAGCTTCGTAAGCTGTCTTCCATATATACCTCGCGGCGCAACGCGGTAAAATCGCGTAGCTCCTCGGGAGTGACTACCGAACCCAAAGTATGGATGGGATGCTCCCCCTCAAGCCTGGTGAGGATCTGCATCTCCTCGGTGGCACTGGGGTATCCCAGGGAAACCCGGAGCAAAAACCGATCCAACTCCGCCTCGGGCAAGGGAAAGGTTCCCTCGAACTCTACCGGGTTCTCCGTGGCTAAAACCAAAAAGGGCTGCGGCAATGAGTATGCCCGGCCGTCGATGGTCACCTGCCGTTCCCCCATCGCCTCAAGCATGCTGGACTGGGTACGCGGCGTAGCGCGATTGATCTCATCCACCAAAACGATCTGGGCCATGATTGGACCGGAGCGCAGCTGAAATTCGGCGTTTTTCGGATTAAAAACCATCATTCCGGTGACATCGGAGGGGAGCAGATCGGGAGTGCACTGGATCCGGCTAAAGCTCAGCCCCAAAGAGACGGCCAGCGCCCGGGCGAGCATCGTCTTACCGACACCGGGAACATCCTCAAAAAGCAAGTGTCCCTCACATCCCAGGGCTACCAGGGCCAATTCGACTGCCGCCTCTTTACCCACCAAAACCCGGCCGATGTTGGCGCGAATTTTAGAAGCCACTTCTCGCACAGCCACTTCCTGCATGGCCACGTTCTGCACGTTGTCATTCATCGGGGTTCCTCCAATTTTCAGATTATCTCATGACGATCTAGTTTGCTAAGCCAATATATCAATATAGCTGTTTCGCCATGTATCAACCAGACATTATGAATGCCTAAAGGCGACCTCATCCGTTAAGGGTATTAGCTAAACGTTGCAGTTCTTTAACAGTGGTTGTTCTGCAACAAATGCTGAATGGGATATCTATTCTGAATTCGATACAAAAAAAAGGCTTCCTGCAAAGGAAGCCCTTGGATTTTGGATTATTGTTATCTGCTTACAGATTCCAGCCGGACAAGTACTCCTTGGTTGCAGCCAGCATCTGGTCAAAAAGCTCCTGCGCCTCGGCGTAGGAGAGCGTCACCTGCGGATCATTGCTGAAGGCATGGAATGCCAGTTCCTTGTCACGGTTGATTGCTGCCTTAAGAATGGTTTCGTGATTCAGAATATGCCGCATGGTCAGGTTCTGGATATCGGAAGGCAATTCTCCGGCCACAACCGGCTGAATATTGTCCCGTGAGAACAGGGC
>DASVMB010000282.1:0-2061 GCA_036384575.1 Bacillota bacterium | reverse complement strand
ATACCCCCCTTTATGAATCGCGTCCGGCGTTGTCCTCTATACCCCGGGTTATCTTGCCGAGTATTGCGAAAAGTTGTTCCATTTCAACACCGCTGAGGTACTTTTGGAAGTCTTGAATGATCCGCTCATGCATTTCCTCGTGGACTTTACATATCTGACGGCCTTTTTCAGTCAGGCAAATATGAAAGATCCGTTTGTCCTCCACGGACCGGTCTTTTCGTATATATCCTCCCTGAATCAGCTTTTGAACAATGGCAGTGATCGAGGGTTTACTTAATCCCAAGGATTTGGTGAGCTCTCCGAAGCTGGGATTTCCCAGGCGCTCTATCATTTCGATATAATATACCTGCTTCATGGAGATATCCGCCAAATGATCCCGCTCGTTTTGTTCCCCGGCTTCAACAAAATACCGGGTCAAACGGGCGACGATTTCATGAATGGAGCTCATAGATTGCTTCATTTGCTCAATCTCCTGGTTTAATATGATAATTAGTTCATATGTACAAACTAATTATAAGTGAAATAGGAAATCTTGTCAACCGGTTATTCCCATTCAAACAATTCGTTACTTTGACGGTAATTGAAAGTGGTTCGTATGAAAAGTTTCCGCTATCCGTACCAAGGGGTTGTAAAAAAACGGGGAGATGCTATAGTAAGATCAAGTACCGCATTAGCCGGTTAATGGATGGAAGCGAACATATGAAATACCCCAGTATTGTGCGGGGGGTCTTTTTGGATAGGCCCAACCGTTTTATCGCCAAGGTCATGATCGACGGCATTTTGGAGACGGTCCATGTCAAGAATACCGGCCGGTGCCGGGAGATTCTCAGGCCCGGGGCGGCAGTCATCCTGGAACGGGCCGGACATCCGGGACGGAAGACCGCCTACTCGTTGGTGGCGGTTTATAAAGGGGATCTGTTGATCAACATCGATTCCCAGATTCCGAATCAGGTGGTCGCTGAGGCGCTGCGGCAAGGCCTGCTTCCGGAATTCGGCAACCCGGTCCGGATTGCCAGGGAAGTGGTCTTTGGGAACTCCCGTTTCGATTTGTATTACGAGAATGAATCGGAAAAAGGTTATATTGAGGTCAAGGGGGTTACTCTGGAGCGGGACGGGACGGCGTTATTTCCGGATGCCCCGACGGAGCGGGGAACCAAACACCTTCTGGAGTTGATTGAAGCCGCCAAATCAGGTTACACGGCGGCGATCTTCTTTTTGATCCAGATGAAAGGCCCCATCCGTTTTCAGCCGAACACGCTCACGGATCCGAAATTTGCCGAGGCTTTGCTGCTGGCGAAAGATAGCGGAGTAAAGGTTTTGGCCTATGACTCGGTTGTGAGTAAGGACGGCATTGTGATGGGGGGACCGGTGCCGCTTGATCTGTGAATGGAGTAATCAGGCAAACAAAAGGGATGAGATTTTGATATGGATCTAGATAAAATAGTCAAAGCACTATCGAGTGTCCCTGGAGTTTCCGCCATTGCCTTGGGCGGGTCGCAAAGCCGGAAGCAAGCGGATTCAAATTCCGATTATGATATTGGGCTTTATTATGACATGGTGAATCTAAACTTAACTGCTCTTGGAGATGGCTTACAAAGTTTGGATGATAACCATCGTGATCAACTGCTGAATCCTCCCGGTGCCTGGGGCCCTTGGATAAACGGTGGTGCCTGGATTACAGTGGCCGGGACACCTGTGGATATCCTGCTCCGGGATGTCCGGCGGGTGACCGAAGTGTTACAGGACTGCCTCGCCGGAAAGATTACCATCGATTATCAATGCGGGCATCCCTTCGGCTTTGTCAACACCATTTACGCAGCTGAGACCCATTTTTGTGCCAAGCTGTGGCAGGATGCTGCGGCTCCGCTCGATGCCTTGAAAAATCTGCTTTACTCGGAAGGTCCTTATCCTCCCATGATGCGGAGGGCGCTCATCCAAAAGTTCTTCTGGGAAGCCTGGTTTTCTTTGGCGTGCGGCCGTAAGGCCGCTTTAAAGGGGGATATTCACTACGCCGTGGGTTCGGCTTTCAGAGCGGTGGGTGCATGGGTGGAAGTGCTTTTT
>DASVMB010000281.1:0-4016 GCA_036384575.1 Bacillota bacterium | reverse complement strand
AATTCCGGTAGTCTGTATGTTTTCGCCCTCCGCTTGGGCATACGGCCAGGATCGAGCGGTAAAGCTCGCTGAACGCGTTGAGTTGCTCCTGGCAGTACTCCCGTTTGAGGCGGACTTTTACCGTAAATTCGGGACCAACGTAACTTATGTGGGCCATCCTTTGATTGACCGGGTTCGGCCGGAACTTGATCCGAAACAATACCGGCAACAGCTAAAGCTTGCCCCCGGAGAAAAACTTGTTGCGCTACTTCCCGGGAGCAGGCGTCAGGAGATTCAGAGCTTACTCCCGCCGATGCTTGAGGCGGCCCGCCTTCTGGAACGGGATCACCAGATTCGTTGGCTATTGCCGGTAGCAGCCTCGCTGGATAAGACTTGGCTTGATGAAATGATCCGGGAACACAAGGTTCCGGTAACGCTGTTAACCTCCGGTACTTATGACCTGCTGGCCGCGGCGGATGCGGCGGTGATCTCATCCGGTACCGCCACGCTTGAGGCGGCGATCCTGGATACCCCATTGGTCGTGGTCTATCGGCTTTCCAAAGCCACACTTTGGATTTATAAACGGATGGAGGCGCAGGAACACAAAGGAAAACCGCTTTTGGTGGGACTACCCAACCTAATTGCAGGCCGTGAGATCGTGCCCGAGGTTCTTCAGGAGAATCTGACCCCGGAACAGATCGCTTTAGCCCTCGGTTCGATATTGAAAGAATCCAATAACCGGCGGATTCGGGAGGAATTGGCTGCAATCCGGGAACGGATCGGCCCGCCGGGAGTGATGGAACGAGCGGCGACATTGATCAGCAAATTGATCGCCGAAGCCGGCTCCGGTAATTAAAACCGATACAGAAAGGAAATCACATGACGAATCAATCGCAATCGATCGCTGTAATTACTGACAGTACCTGCGATCTCCCCAGAGAAATCCTGGAACGTTTTTCAATTCATACCCTGCCTCTTAAGGTGATATACCCGGATGGAGAATATAGCGACGGGGTTGACATTGACGCTGAGACGATTTATCAAAGGATGCCGGCGGAAGTACCGAAGACCTCAATGGTATCGATGGGTGCGGCTTTGAAACTTTTCGCCACTTTACGCGAGAAAGGAATTCGCCAGGTTTTCGCGATTCATATTGCCAGTACACTAAGCGGTACGGTGGATATGATCCGCACTGTCAGCAGGGAGTTTAGCGAGATGAAGATCGAAGTGATCGATTCTCGATCGGCCTCGATGGGAATGGGCTTTTTATCTTACGCGGCTGCCAAGTTAGTAACGGAAGGCCTTCATTTCGAGGAGATCAAGGATAGGTTACATCATATGCGGGAAAGGATCCGGATCTTCTGTTGCGTGCCGGCTCTTGATTATTTGCGCCGTGGTGGACGGATCGGAGCGGTGGCCGCAACGGTAGGCTCATTGATTGATATTAAACCCATCATCTCTATGGATGCGGAGGGAAAGATTTTTACATTCGATAAGGTTCGGGGCAGAAAACGTTCGATTGAGCGTTTGATCCAGATCATAGCCGAATTGGGGCGGGAAGGTAAGATGAATATCGCTGTAATGCACGGCGCGGCCAAGGACGAAGCGCTGAAGATTCAGGAAGCCCTTGCCAAACTCCCCAGTGTTCAGGAGATCATGCTCGGCTCGATCGGTCCGGTGATCGGGATTCATACCGGCCCGGGTTTGGTGGGCGTGGCGGTTCAAATGCTATAAATCGAGCACTCGTGCGCGCACCCGATTCGGCCAATTTTTCTGTGCTTTTTCAAAAAATTGGCCGAATCGGGGTTAGAAAAACCGAGTACTACTTCGTTCCACCCCTGAATAGATGTAACGTAACAAGCATGTGTACGCGTATATGGGGGTGGCGGCATGAGAATTTTCTTTCTGGGCCAACGTCAACTGCGGATGTTGGTGATTCTGATAATCGGTCTGGTATTCGTAGCAGGAATCGCAGTTAACTGGACCCGGATCGCCCGTCGGGTGATCGGTGTCCGGGCGGGTGTAAGTCTTGATGGCCATCTGGTCGGGGGATTGTTACCTAATGAAGTCGCCCAAGTAGTCAAGGGGATGGCCGCCCAGTTTAACCGTAACCCCCGTAATGCCACCTATTTCCTGGAGACTGGAGAGATCATCCCCGAGCAGACAGGGCGGACAGTAGATGTGGCGGCGACGGTCAACCGGATCTGTACCGCCGCTGCCGGATCCAATCTAGGCATGGTCGTTCGTGAACTCCCCCCTGCAATTACCCAGGAATACTTCAAACCCATCTATCACGGCAATGAAAATTCACCCCGGGTAGCCTTGGCCATCAACGTAGCCTGGGGTGAAGAATATATCCCTGAGTACTTAAAGATCTTCCAAGCCGAAAAGGTCAAGGTAACCTTCTTTCTCGTGGGTACCTGGGTGAAAACCTTTCCCGAGCTGGTACGGAAGATGGCCGCCGCCGGCCACGAACTGGCCAATCACGGGATGTATCACGGACATCCGGATCAGATGGGCAGAGAAGATTTAAAAGAATTGATTATTGCGAACACGGACTTGATTCAATCGGTTATCGGAAAAACTCCGGTGAAGTATTTCGCTCCGCCTTATGGCGAAATGAATTCGTCAATCGTAGGAACGGCAGGGGATTTGGGGTACCGGACCATCATGTGGTCGGTGGATTCCATCGATTGGAAGCGACCGGCTCCCGATGTGTTGTTGGAGCGGGTTCTCTCCAAGATCGAACCCGGCGGAATCATTCTGCTCCATCCGACCCAACCTACCAAGGAAGCATTACCTGCGTTAATTCGTGGGTTGCGGCAAAAGGGGCTGGAACCGGGGACGGTGACTTCGGTGCTGCAAGAGGCATGAGGCAAGAGGCAAGAGGCAAGAGGCAACAGTATTGGAAGTGATTTACTCTAGTCTAAAGTCCAAAAAGTCCAAAAAGTTTTCGGGGGTGGGGTAGCTAACCTCATCGATGGCACCCGTATAGTATTGCCTATTAGCAACTCACCCCCGACCCCTCTCTTTTTCGAAAGAGAGGGGCGTAGGGTTATACTGAAAGCTAATAGAAAACATGGGGTGAGTTGCCGCGCGTCCCGCAAGACGCGACGCCTATTAAAACCCCTGTTGAATCGTTTTCCAAATCCCCGGATCCTCGTAACCCAACCGCCAGACCGTCACTCCCCGGAGGCTGTATTTTTTCACCAGGGTCATCTTCGCGGCGGTGCTGAATCGATCCTCGTACCAGACTTGATGTTGAATTCCCCAACTCCGGTATTTGAAATAAGGTACTCTGGATACCGAATCCCATTTTGGGGTAAGCTGATGCTGCCGAAGCAAGCTCTGGATGGCGTTATAATTTAGCGCCTTGCCTGAACCCCAACCCCAATCGTAACCGTAAGCCGCTATTCCGAGGATGATTTTCCGGGCCGGGAAGGAACGCAAGGCATATTGGATGACCTTTTCCACCCAGGGATATGAGGCTACCGGTCCGGCGCTGCCTCCCGAGTAATGTTCGTCATAGGTCATAATCATCAACTGATCTAGATACGGTGCCAGTGCCCCGTAGTCGAAAGCTCCTCCATGGGATGAGCTGGTATCGTTATAGGTCTTCGCCGGAAGCGAGGCGGTCACCAGCAAGTTCCTGGGGCGCAACGCCGCAGCCAGTTCCCGGAAGAAAGCCGTCACATAATAGCGATCATTTGCGGGAACATTTTCAAAATCGATATTGACTCCCTGATATCCCTTTTCCACCAAAAGCCGCAGGATACCATTGATTGCCCGGGCCCTGGAGCTTGAGCTGGAGAGCATCCGATGGATCGTTCCGCTATTGAAGTTGTTTCCCTGAATATTATTGATTAATGCCAGGGTATCGGCGCCACCGGAACGGGCCAATGTGAAAGGTTTTGGATTGTGGTTATTCTGGATGGTCCCATATTGGTCAACTTTAAATGAGACAGGGATCACCATGTTGATAATTCCGAGATTCTGTGAAAGCGCCCGATAGCCAACCGGGTCATCACGGTAGTTTT
>DASVMB010000280.1:0-6183 GCA_036384575.1 Bacillota bacterium | reverse complement strand
CCCTTTTGTTTAAAACTTCTACCATCGCTATCAATACCAGTAATATTACCCCGAGATATAGCGGAAACATGGCGTAATTGAAATGCGCTGCAAGCACACCAAAGAGTGGCGGCATAAAAGTCGAACCGGCATAGGCACATGCCATTTGTATGCCCATGATTGCCTGGGAGTGTTTACTGCCGAAATTCACCGGTGTTTCATGAAGCAGGCTCGGATAAATTGGTGCGCAACCAAGTCCGATTAAGAAAAATCCCGAGAGCAGTACGAAGTTTCCGAACGGGAGGAATAAAAGTATAACTCCACAAGCTAAAACTGCCTGTCCCAAACGTATCATCTGCCGTTGATTCAGCTTCATTGTAATAAAACCGGAAAGAAATCTTCCGAAAGTAATTCCAAAGTAAAACAGTGAAATCCATTTTGCAGCCGTTTCAGCAGTAATTCCCTTTGCAATAACCAGATAGCTGCTGCCCCATAATCCTGCAGTGGCCTCCAGGGAACAATAACAGAAAAAAGATACCAGTGCCGGTTTGGCACCAGGAAGCTTTAATAATTCACTCAGCTTTAAGGATGACTTCTGAATCTCCCCTTCCCGTGCCGATTTTTCACCAACTTTTTTCCATAACGGCAGGGAAAGAAACAGTACTGCCACAAGGCAGAACTGAATAATGCCGATGGTCAGATAGCCCCGGTTCCATCTCCCGCCGTTCTGCAAACAATATGACATAATGACCGGTCCCGTGGTGGCGCCGATTCCCCAAAAACAGTGCAGCCAGCTCATGTGTTTCGCTTTATAATGAAGCGCGACATAATTATTCAGAGCCGCATCGACGGAACCGGCTCCAAGTCCTAACGGTACTGCCCAGATGCATAGTTCAAAAAAATTACGGCTTACGGAAAACCCAAGCAAAGCAATTGCCGTCATCGATACACTGATTGCCGTTATCTTACCGGTTCCCAAACGCCTTATGATTCTCTCACTAAAAAAGCTGGCAACAATCGTACCCCCGGCAATAATCATCGAGACGATACCGGCATAGGAAACCGGTACGCCCATTCTCAGATACATGGATGGCCATGCGGAACCCAGCAGGGAATCGGGCAAGCCAAGACTGATGAAGGAAAGATAAATAATAATCAGCAATAATGTTAAGACCATGATATGCTCCTTTACGGTGAAGACTGAATAGTCATTCGCCGGCTATCCTGCTTTTCCTGCCTGGAGGAAAGTTTGCTAAAGACAGGAAAGACAGGTGCAAATGACTAATCTTGATTATCTCGTCTCATTGGCTGCAATAAAATTGAGCAATTCACGGTCTACCTGCCTAGGGAATTCCATCGGCAATGAATGGGTAGCGCCGGGCCAATTCCTCACTTGAATGGTCCTAATATTCGCTTTGGCTACCCTGACTGCTGCGATTGGGTCATGGAGAGAACTATTAGCAGCCAAGGCTGCATATACCGGCATACTTAACCCTTTTAGCTGCTCCTCCGATATGCGATCCGGTGCAGGTAGCTTAGCTGCATAATATTTGGTTGCATCCGCAATCATCCGGGCAATCGGATCATTCAAGTCAATCTCCGCCACCCCGCCAATATCCCCAAGCATTCTTTTACGAAAGCTTTCAGGCAAAAAAGGTATTGAGGCAGGAATCGACTTGAGATAGATTTGCCAGCGCAGTCCCTGAAGAACAAAAACCGGCTCAAGGAGATCGAGCGTAACAACACGTTCCGGGTACCGTGCCGCATAGTTGGCGGCTAGCCATCCTCCAAATGAATGGCCGACTAAATGGACTTGTGACAATCCCACCTGGCGAAACACTTGATCAAGCCATGCAGCCTGGTCGGAGGAATTCTCAAGTTTACGAGTCTGTACACTCAAACCTGCGTCACCTAATGCGTCCAGTGCAAAAACACTCCGCTCGGCAGCAAGATCCTTTAAATTGGATGCCCACATAGGAACACCTGACGAACGTCCGGGAAGCAATATGATTGGAGCCCCCGCTTGGTTCCGGGAATTGGCAAATTCATAAACCCGTACTGTCCCGTAGTCGGTTCTGACGTCCAGTGTGCGACTGGGAGCAGGGAGTAGCTTCATGGCATTTGCATAGGCTTGTTTATAGGCCCGTTCGCCTTGCCGGCTCCGGAAATGGCCAACCGGACTGGGATCATGTGCCACAATTATCGACCCACCGATAGTTAAAAAGATCATTATGATAAATCCCACGATACCGGCACACCACTTATGCTTGAGTATACCGGCGGTTAATCCCTTTGACTCATTGGTATGATTGAGTGTCTGATGTATTTTTTTCATGATACCGACCTCTCTTTTTTATATGTTGAACTAAATTTCTTGAAATATAATTAGATAATGATATTAAGTCTTATTTTGTGTGCCGCACTTCATTTGATTGATATTTGGCAGATTATGGTTTGCCGTATATATAGCACATACCTGCTGTATATAACTATATGCATCATCCATCAGCTGTTTTTCACCCTTCTGCTTAGATTCACTTGCTTTTCCGATCTGAATGAACTGCTCCAGGGATTTAGAATTGCCGTCGGAGATGGATAAGATCATATCCATCCATTGCTCTGCCAAGATCTGTGCCTGTTCATGGGCGGGAGAAAAACCCGAATTGAGCAGAGCTGTTGCCCCAATTAACATGGCTTTCAATTTATGAAGAAATCTCTGTACATCCTCCGGATCTTTAAAAGACTCCGACATGATTGACTGCTGCTCTTGCGAAAGCATGGATGGTCCCCACTCAAAAACATCATCACCCGGTAATGTTTTGATAAACTTTAGCAAGACATGGAACGGAGGTTTTTTCCCTGCATTGATCATTTTCATGCAGACATCGATGGTTGTATATGAGGTATGTAACTGTTCAATCTTTCGTAAAAGCAAAAACTCCTGATTCTTTAATATATCCTCCAATTCAGACAGGCTAGAGGAGTCCATCAGTGTTTCTTTGATTTCTTCTAAGGTGAAATCCAGCATCTTGTAAAAAATGATTTGTTCCAAGCGAACCAGGTCGGACTCTGTATAAAAACGCCTGCCGCCCTCCGTCCTTCCCGATACAGGCAAGAGGCCGATATTGTCATAATGCTGCAATGTCCGCACAGTCAGCCCGGTAATCGTAGCAATTTCTCCAACTAAATAACGTTTTTCATTCAAACCGCTCACCTCTAAAATCAGAATATCACATTACGTTACGTAATATGCAAGCGGTGAAATAAAAAAAATAAAAGCCACCAAACGCTATAGTTTGATGGTCTTTTCCTACTTTCATATCTTTTATATGTCTCGTTGTGAATAAGAAATAGATCCGACTGAGGTTTAGCCAGTGAGTCAAAAAGCCAGCCCAACCTGGAGATAGTAATTGTTGTTGTAATAGTAGCTATAACCGCCGTCAAGCGCAAATCCGTTTTTGAAGATCTTTTTATATCCAACTTTTATATCCATTCCCGTAGAAGATGAACGATTTCCACTTGGTATACCAATTCCTACACCCGCATAGAGACCATTAAAAGGTTCTCCCAAAAATGAGTCTATGCCGATAACCGCCCTATTGGGAAAGCTGCCGCTATATGCGTAGTAAGTACCGTAAAAAGTGTAGTTATCCGGTAAAATCCCAAGGTTGGTTTCAAACGTGACATTATACTGGCCGTGAACATCACCAAAGAAATCTGTGGTAATCGTGGAGTCAGCCAAAGCCGTGCTACAGACTAAAGTCATCAATGTTACAGTCAAGAGAACCAATAAAGAAATTTTCTGTGTCTTCATGGAAATCTCCTTAATATAAAGATATAAGTAAATTGTTCTTTCGGATGTTACTTTTCCAGCAAGTTATTGGCCTTTTCGCACACCTCGTAGATTTCGTCATACTTCTTGTCGATCAACGGCGTTACCTCATCATTTTTCTTGTTCCGGATACTCGTGTAGCAGAAATACGGGATGATCCATCCTACAAAACCAGGGATTGCCAGAATGATGGAAAGGGGCAGCTTGCTGGCAAGATAAGCAAACACGGAACCGGCTATAAATGCCGTACCTGCAACGCCAATGATGTACGCAACGGCAGAAGCAGCGATGACCTTGGAAAGCTCCAACGTTTCAATTTCTCTGGCGCATGAATCGAACTGACGCTGTAACCTGCTCAACTCCGCCTTATTGCGAATCTTGCGGTCGCGCTTAAACTTCATGATTACGGAACCAACGTTCTGTATGGGAGTGGAGGTGCCTTCCAGCGACCAGCCAAAATCGATATAGCCGTCTGCATACACCGGCTCCATATGATGTTTTACCGTAACGTCCTTGTACTCATAACCCACAAAATTATTTTCTTTTTTCGTGATCTCATTCATATTGATTCCTCCTACATTTTTAGAGTTTATTTAACGTATCTTTTCTGATTAAGTTAAGAACGCTTAAACGGGGTGCAACCGCTGGCAATACAACCACCGTCGCACAGGATGTCGGTGCCGGTCAGGTAACCCATGCGATCATCGGCTGCGGCAACATATAGCTGCGCAATTTCTTCCGGGTGTCCCAAGCGCTTGATAGCGTTATATTTTACATAAGTCATGGCTTCATCTCTTTCCAGCTCGCCCATAGGCGTTTCAAAGTTGCCGGGTGTGATGGAGAGAACGCGTATACCCTTTTGGCCGAAGCGGGCGGCGTCGGTTTTGGCAAACCAGATCACAAAGTTTTTGCTGATGCCGTATGCCACACCGGCACGACATTTCTTAGGGAAAATATTGACGCGGCGCATCATTTTCTTCATGAATTCGTCCCGATCAGTACGGCTAAGTTTATAACAATGCTTCGGCATGATAAATTGCGGCGTAAGATAGGCGGACATGGATGAAGTATCGATGATACAGCCACCGTCATGCATCACTTCATAAAATGCGTCATTGATATTGATAGTGCCAAGTGCGTTTGCTTCCATGATCTTCTGTGCATCGCCCATTTGAGGAGACATCCCCGCTGCATGAATCACTACTTTCACCTCGCCGCGTTCAAGTGCGGTTGCGGCCAACAACCGCGTGCTTTGACGATCGGCTATGTCACAGTTGAACATCTCGGCTTCAATGCCCATGGCCTGTAATTCTGTTACGGCGTTTTCCAGTTTCTTAGCCGTACGGCCTACCAGGATGAGATAGTAACCCTGGTTGCCTATATTTTTAGCTGTTGCCAAGCCAATACCACTGCCGCCCCCGGTGATGACGCAAACCTTTTTCATGATGCTTTCCTCCCGGTTTGAATTTTGTGTTCGCGCGTAAGCCATGCGATGGTATCCGCGATGGAGTCCTCAAAGAGACGCGTATGATAACTCAGTTCGCGCTCTGCCTTTGAGCAATCGAATACGTTGTTACGTATCAGGTTGTATACGGCAAAACTGGTCATGCGCATGGGCTTTTTGGTGATTTTCCCGGCTAAATCAGATAGCTTTCCGAGGATCCTGGCAGCACCCACAGGTAAAATCATCTTGACCTCTTTTGTACCTGTGAGCGTGCTGAGCAGATGAAACATCTGCTGCATGGTAACGCACTCATTACCTAGAATATAGCCTTGGCCCTTGCGGCCTTTCTCACAGCAGGTCACGATGGCGTCAGCCAGATCCCGCGCATCCACGGCGTTGAAACTGCCTGCCACACCGCCGGGCATTTTGCCGGCACAGTAGTCGATGATGAAACTGGCTACCGGCCCAAAGGCGTAGTCATCAGGGCCGCAGATACCGGTAGGAAACACGATGGACGCATCCAAGCCATGCCCGTTTACGGCATCCATCACAGCCTGAGATGCCTCGGCTTTCGTTTTGCCGTAAAATCCGACGACAACATTGGGATCATAGCGATCCACCTCAGTAATAGCAGTGCCATGCGGTAATTCCGGAATCGCACTGATCGAGCTGACGTACACCAGCTTTTTCACCTTGTGCGCGATACAGGCGTTCAGAATGTTTTTTGTGCCTCCGACGTTCACATCGTATACCTTCTGGCTGAAGTCGGGATTGACGGTCACGATAGCCGCACAGTGGATCACCACGATTGCGGTGCCGTCATCCACCTTGAAGAAACGCTCAACACTTTCCGCATCCGTCACGTCGCCGATGCGGATGTCCACTTCTTTCGGCACACGAACCGCGGCAGGGTCGCCTTTCAGCACCA
>DASVMB010000279.1:0-3954 GCA_036384575.1 Bacillota bacterium | reverse complement strand
CCTACTCCCAAAGCATCCAGGCTTAATGATACGGGCAACAGCATAATGGAAAAGACCATCGAATCAACTCCGATCGAGAAGGTTTAAACGTACGGGCAACGCTTCTGCACGTGCCAATTTGCGCGCCTTTTGGCATGACACTTTTGTATTATATGGTCCGCAGCAGTGATTTGTTAGCTGTCCGACCAATCGATCCAAAGCCCCGGAAAGATCAACTCATGATTTGGATTTTGGGGAATAACTATGGATCAGATTGATCACGCGTGCGAGTGAAGAACACGGAGGCTGTTTGGGTGGATGATAAGAGATATCGATGGCTGTTGGGGGCCGTTTTTGTTTTCTTGGTGGGGGCTGGTTTTGGAGTATCTCGTTTTTGGCTCTCCCACCAACCGCAAAAAAATGACAAGGCAAAACCTCGCGGACCGATATCGCGGTCCATTCCGCTTAAAAGCTCCGGGTTCCCGGACCCGTCACCCTCGGACAATACCCGCTCCAAACCGGTACCGGACGGTACCGTGTTTGATGGCGCCGATCATCCGTACGGCCGTCCGGCCAAAGGGGTCTTACGATGGGAGAATAACCGCGCCTTTCACGAGTTCTGTTCAAAACATCATATATCACTGCGGATGGCGGCCTTTCAGACCACTTTACCCGACCCGTTGCCCGGTGAAGAATTTAATGTAGCACTGGCAGCTGATTTGCTGGCCGGAACGGTTGTCGAGCCCGGCCGGGTTTTTTCAATGAACGGCACGATCGGCCCATATACAAAGGACCGGGGTTTTCAGGAAGGCCCGGCCTATTTCGGCACTCAGGTCTTTAAGACCATCGGCGGTGGGGTCTGTAAGATTGCTACCACCTTATATAATGTAACAACCCTCGCAAACCTGGAGATCATCGAACGTAGACCTCACGGCATGCCGGTACCCTATGTACCTCCCGGTCAGGACGCAACCGTCTCCGACGGAGCCAAAGATTTTAAATTTAGAAACAACACCGGCCAACCGTTGTTCATTTGGGCTGATACTCATGAAAATACTTTATTTATGGCCATCTACGGTCGAACCAAACCTCCCAAGGTCGAATGGCGCCATCAAATTTTACGCCGCCAAAAAAACCGGATCATTCATCGTGTGAATCGAGAACTACCACCAGGTACCCAAAGAGTTGTGATTCCCGGTGCTGATGGTTTAACCGTGAAATCCTGGCTCATCATCACTTATCCTGAGGGTCGGGTGAACCGGCGTGATCTGGGGATCGATACTTATCAGCCTTTACCGGAGGTACGGGAAAGCGGCAGATAATCGGGAGTGATGAGGATTGAACGCTTTTCTCCTGGCATTGTTTGGTGCTTTATGTTGGGGACTCGCTCCTTTATTTGGAAAAGTTGGTCTTAGAGGCTTGAATCCCTTGGATGGAATTGTCGCCCGGACTATGATTACTGTATTGTTCATTATCGGTTTGGCCTTCGCAAGCGGATTCATTCATCGGGTAGGGACCATTCCCGCCAAACGGTGGTTTCTTTTAGCCGCTGAGGCGTTTTTAGCGACCTTTGCCGGAGACATCGCTTATTACGGAGCCATTAAAAAAGGAGAGATCGGACAAACCGCAATAATTATGGCCGCAGCTCCACTATTCACCCTATGGGTTGGATGGTATTTTTTAGGAGAACAGCTCTCGCCCATGAAACTGGTAGGAGCCGGGTTGATCATCATCGGATTGATCTTGATCGGCTTCAAGTCATGGAACTGACCGGGATTAGGTGGATTTTAACAGATTCTCCGGATTTTACGGCTGTTCTTGAGGCAAAAACTTGAACTCCGGATTATTTCATACTTCCGACTTCACACTTCACTCTTTTTAGCTCAATACCACAGGGGGAGTCCGGCGAAGGCGCAGCCGCACTCATTCACCCGGTGATCAACGGCGCTCACTTGAATCTCTTTTAATGCCAGGTCGCGTTTTTGAAAAGCCTCAATTACCATCTTCCGAATCCGTTGTTCCAGTTCTTCCCGGGCACAACAACCGGAACACTCCATGATCACCCCATAAGAATCGGCTTCTTTGGGAATACCCACAGCCACGGCGGCCGCAATTCGTTCTCCCGGTTGTTGGCTGCATATCGCGCCGTATGCGGTTGGAACCAGCGAACCAGGCGGAATAATAAGTCCCGGGGTGAATTCGGCGTGGGGTGGCAGGATACTGGATACCTTGAGTAAATTGAGATTGCCCAATCCCGAGTTGAGCAATGCCGCATCAAAGGCGGTCAACGTGGTGTTTCCTTCTCCGAATCCCGTCACTAAATCGTACTTTCGCGGTGTTGGCAACAAGCGCAAATACCTCCTTAAAAAGTGCTAGCCTTTATAGAATATGCGCCTGTCTCGAAATCGGTACACATCTGCCCTCGCTTTTGAAAAAGCGAGGGCAGATGTGCGTGATACGTACGCCTGGGGCCTAATAGCGCAATTCTTGAGACATTCGATTTATTGGCTGGCAGAGGATGTCACTCCCAGTTGGGAAAGGATTACCGGATCCGGGGTGATGATCGCGGTTTTGAAATCATCATAGATCACAAAACCCGGTTTGGATCCGGGGGGTTTTTTTACGTGCTTGCGTTGGGTATAATCTACCGCAACCTTGACGGAATTACGGGCTTTACTAAAATAAACCGCAAGTTGGCAAACGGAGTTCAGGGTTGTATCATCTAGAGGAGTCCCGGGGTTTAGTTTTAAAATAACATGAGATCCGGGGATCTTCTGGGTATGAAACCATAAGTCACCGGGGGCGGCCATCTTAAAGGTCAGGCGGTCGTTTTGAAGGTTATTCCGTCCGACCCAGATGATATGTCCGCTTGAGGTGGTAAACCGTCTGGGCTCGGCTGGTTGCGTCTTTTTTGAGACGGGTTTGGCCTTACCCTTTCCTGTCGGTCGCAGCCTTGACTCGGACTGGTTTTGATCCAATTCCTCCCGGACGAGTTCAAGATCGGAGAAATTGGCCGCATTTTGAATTAATGTAACAATGCTCTCCAAATATTCAATGACCGCTTGAGTCTTGGCGAGTTGTTCCGCGATTGCCAGTTGTCCTTTTTTGGCTTTCTGATATTTTTTGAAATATACTTGGGCGTTTTGTGCCGCCGTCAAAGCCGGGTTAAGGGCGACAGTGAGCGTCCCTCCGGCCGGATCGTAATAATTGGTTAAACGGGCTTCGGTTGTACCTTTGGAAATCTGATGAGCGGAGGTAATTAAAAGTTCACCGGCAATCCGTAACGCGTCCCCTTTATCGGCTGCTGCTGCTTCATCCTGTTGTTTCTCCCATTTCAGCCTGGCTTTCTCCAATAACAGATCGACCCGGTGATTTAGATGTTCCCGGGTTTCCAAAAAGCGATGTTTTTCATGACGGGAGTTGCCGATCACGGCCACAACTTCCAAAAGATTAGGCACTGGGCGGGCAACGATCCCTTGTGGAGGATAATGAACCGCAAAGGCGGCGCAGTCAGTTGGTTCGCTCGAACCCTCAGGATATAGGCAGGCCGGTTCATAGATGCCGGCATTCAGTGGAGCCGCCCAGGAAGAAAAGGCTTCGTAGAGGGCTGTGATCCCGGTCGGGTTTAACTGGGCGCAGGTAGTTAGCGGTGAAAAGCCGGCTGCAGCCGTGATCTCACCTATCGCTAAAGCGGAGAGCCCGTTCCAGTGTTTCCAAAGGAATTTCTCCAAGGGCACATCGGCCGGTACCTGATTCAATAAGGCGCTGAACTGTTCAACACCGATAGACACCGGTTGCCAACGGCCTCCCGACGGAGGTAAAAGATATCGGGAATCGCTAAGAAGTTCGCGGCCTCCGGGTCTGGCAGAACTAACTCTACGCCAGGAGTCGATGATCCGGTCATTTTCAGTGGTAAGGATGAGGTTGGCATTCCGGCCGGTCAATTCGAGATAAATCAGCTTTTTGCTCAGCCCT
>DASVMB010000278.1:0-3225 GCA_036384575.1 Bacillota bacterium | reverse complement strand
ACTCGGAAAACTTCACGGAACGGAGTAGTGAAGATGGAGTTTAATGTTGGCGATTATGTGGAGATTGAGATCCCGGATGGTTATTTTCATGGAGAGTACTCCAGTCGGATCATCTTCCTGGATCAACAGCAACTTGTGATTACAACACCGCGAATGGGCGGCGCCATCGTCTCATTAAGACAAGGTCAAGAGATTCACCTCTCTGTTCCGAAACGGGATGCCCGGTATAATTTTGAAGCCGTTGTCATTGATGTTAACGAATCAAGACCCGATTTGCTGACTCTAAAACTGGATACGACGGCCATTCGCCAACAACGCCGGTCGGATGTTCGTTTAACAGTCCGCCTTCCTGTGGAATTGCTCTATTTTTATAGGCAGGGTGTACCGGTGGCTTCATATACCGTATACAGCATCGATGTGAGCGCCGGCGGAATCAAACTGGAAATGTCGGAGGAATATCCGCCTCATACCCATTTCAAACTGGCAATCCATCTTCCCGAAGATGAGATCGCAATCCAGGCAACGGTGATTCGTAGTGGTATTTTACCAACTACGGATGCCGGAGGGAATCCAAGTTTTTGGGTGAGTCTGAAATTTTTTAATATCTCTGAGGCGAAACAGAAGAAGATTCTTAAATTTATTTACAAGCAGCAGGAATTAAGGGTAAAAGGTCTAATTTAACCTTTGGGGGTGGGATTATGGAAGTTTCCCAATATTTGAGTGTGTTTATGGATGAGTGTCAAGAACACCTCCAGACTCTAAACCAGGCGATATTGGAACTTGAGCATAATCCGGAGAATTCCGGGGTGTTGGATCAAATTTTCCGCGCCGCGCATACGTTGAAAGGCGCATCGGCCACAATGGGCTTTAACAAGATGGCTAATTTGACCCATGCTATGGAGGATGTTTTAAGCAAGCTCCGGTCAAAGGAACTTACCGCCTCCACCGAGATTGTCAATGTACTTTTTGAAGCCATCGACATGTTGGAGGTATTGGCTTCCAAGATCGGCGAGGGCATTGAAGAAGACATTGAGATAACAGGCGTAGTTCAAGAATTACTCCGTTTTGTTAACGGAGAAACGGTTCCCCAAGCTCCGGATCGCCGTCATAATTTACAGCTGCGGTATTTGGAGGATGAGAAAAAGCAGATCTCCTCCGGCCTTGAGAACGGGTTGAAGTTTTTTCAGATCACTGTCACTTTAGTGGAAAATTGTCTCCTCAAAGGCGCCCGGGTATTTATGATTTTGCGTGATACCGAAAAACTAGGCACCATCATCCGGAGCGTCCCTACAGTCAAGGAACTCGAGGATGAAAATTTTGATCTCCAGTTTCTCGTCGGCATTCTATCAAATAAAACCCCGGAAGAGATCATTAAAACCATTTCAAACATCTCTGATGTGGACAAGGTTCAAGTGGATGAACCGAAGTTTGATCAGTTACTGACTGAAAAACGTGTCCAGGAAGTAGTGGATCAAGGGGAAAAGAAAGTAACCAGTATTCAAACGGTCCGGGTGGACATTAAGAAACTGGATGATCTGATGAACCTCGTCGGTGAATTGGTGATCAGCCGTTCTCAACTTGAATCACTTGGTACGGCTATCGGCTCCAAAGATCTTGATGAAGTTGTCGAGCAAATCGGACGTTTGACGATGGACTTACGGGATAGCGTCTTGAAAGCCCGCATGGTTCCGGTAGAAACGGTCTTTTCACGTTTTCCCCGTCTTATCCGTGATCTCTGTAAAGAGTTGGGCAAAGAGATTAATCTGGAGATCCACGGCGGCGAGACGGAGCTCGATCGAACCTTAATTGATGAGATTGGCGACCCATTGGTACATATCATTCGAAACAGCGCCGACCATGGAATCGAAACCGGGGAAGAACGCGCAAGGAATAATAAACCGGCCAACGGCAAATTGGTTTTGAATGCATTTCAGGAAGGCAACAGCGTAGTCATTACCGTTTCGGATGATGGCCGTGGATTTGATATCAAAAAAATCAAAGAAAAGGCTATCGCCCGGGGCTTGGTTACCCCGGAAGTTTTATCGGAGATGAGTCCCGGTCAGATTCTAGAGTTTACGTTCTTACCCGGCTTTTCCACGGCTGAGAAAATAACGGATGTCTCGGGACGCGGCGTAGGTATGGATGTGGTTAAGACCAAGATCAACTCGCTAAAAGGAGTTGTTTCTATCGAATCCGAACCGGGACAGGGCTCGACCATCACTATCCGGTTGCCTTTGACACTCGCCATCATCCAGACTCTCATGATTCAATTGGGGAAAGAGACTTATGCCATACCAGCCAGTTATGTGGAACAATTAGTCAATGTAAAACGGAGTGACGTCCATTTCATTCATAAACAAGAGGTTTTGTCGCTTCGTGGTGAAATCGTACCGTTACTGCGTCTTCAGGATATTCTCGATACCCCTGGAGCGCTTAATCCCCAGATGGATGAGTTGGATGTCGTTATCTTAAAGGTCGGGGAACGTATGGTAGGCTGCATTATCGATAGTTTCTTGGGCCAAAAAGATGTGGTTATTAAATCACTTGGCGGTTTCCTGGGTTCGATTAAAGGGATCGCCGGTGCTACGATTTTAGGCGACGGCAAAGTTGCCTTGATTTTAGACATCCGCGAGGTAGCATGAGGTAGCATAAAGATTGGGGGGAGTACGATGAGAGATAAAAACGAAGTTCGAGAAGAAACCCGCCAGCTTGTCATATTTAAACTGGCTGATGAAGAATTTGGAGTGGACATTCTCAAAGTCAACGAGATTGAGAAGTTGGATCAAGGAATCACCCGGGTACCAAAGGCTCCCGCCTTTGTTGAAGGAGTTATCAATTTGCGGGGTGAGGTAATCCCCATTGTGGATCTTCGCCGCCGTTTTGGTTTGGCTATGCGGGAGATCGGTTATGATTCACGGGTTATCATCGTGGAAGCGGGTGGCAATAAAGTCGGAATGACGGTTGATGCCGTGGTTGAAGTCGCCCGGATTAACGAATCCGCGATTGAACCTGCTCCGTCCATTACCAAAGGTGTCAATTCTTATTATTTGAGTGGAGTCGCGAAATTGGGAGAAAGACTAATCGTCCTGCTCGATTTGGAAAAGGCATTAACCGCCGAGGAGGCTTCGGAGATTGGTATGATGAAGACGGAGGCTTAAAATGTTAAGATTTGAAGACCTCAGTCGGTTCCAATTGGATATCTTGAAGGAAGTTGGAAATATCGGC
>DASVMB010000277.1:0-3521 GCA_036384575.1 Bacillota bacterium | reverse complement strand
CCCTTCTACCAGCAACTGAATACTTTGTTATCTACTTTAACATTTCTTGGATTGATCGGCACCGCTCTAGTTTACATCCTGTCCAAGGCATTCTGGCGCCAGGGTAACTCCTGGGAGCTATGGCCGCAGGCAAAAGTTCACTTGACTATCTTAGCCATCTTGTTTTTAGGGATTAAAATCTGGGGCTATGCCTTAGCCAAGTTCGGGTTGATGTATCAAGAAACCGCACGCCTCACCGGGATTAATTATGCGGCCTTCCACGCCAAGCTATTCGCCTACACCATTCTGACCTGGCTGCTGGTGGCGATTATCTTAATCCTTTTATTCAGTTTCTTCCGCCGCGGCAGCAAACTGCTCATCGGCGGCCTGCTTGGTTGGCTCGGGGCTTCATTGATCTTACTCTGGATTTATCCCGGAGCGATGCAGTCTTTTGTTGTCAGTCCCAATGAGTATGAACTTGAAAAGCCATACCTGGAGAAACATATCGCCTGGACCCGCAAGGCTTATGAGCTCGATAAAATCGATATAAAGGCATTTTCACCTCAGGGCGATACCGTCCAACCGTTAAATCTCAGCAATCCCTCCTTGGCAGACCTGAGACTTTGGGATTATGTCCCGCTGATCCCTTCCTACAATCAGCTGCAATCGATTCGTCCTTATTATGAGTTTCATGATATCGACATCGACCGTTACCGTACCGCAAAGGGACAACGTCAGGTTATGATCGCCGCCCGGGAGCTGAACACGGCAAAACTCTCCGACCAGGCACATACCTGGATTAATCTGCATCTGACCTACACTCACGGTTACGGTATGGCGGCCAACCCGGTGAACCAGTTCACTAGCCAAGGTCAACCGGTATTTATTGCCCATGATCTTCCACCGAAAGTGGACTCCGCTTTCCCGTCCCTAAAGGTTCAACAGCCCGGGGTCTATTTCGGTGAATTGACCAACGACTATATCATCGTAAATACCAAAACCTCGGAGTTTGATTACCCCCAAGGCGATCAAAACATCTCTACCACTTACCAGGGAACCCGGGGTATTCCGCTCGCTTCGCCTTTCATCAAACTATTGATGGCCTTTAAGTTCCAGGAGGCCAACTTTATCCTGCCCAGTCCGCTTACACCTCAAAGCAGCATTTTGATCTACCGCAATATCGTGGAACGGGTCAACAAACTGGCACCCTTTTTGATCTTTGACGACGACCCGTATCTGGTGGTCTCCGGCGGCAAAATGCTGTGGGTCATTGATGCCTATACCGCCAGTGCTTACTTTCCTTACGCCAAAAAGCACAGCAGCGGCTTGAACTACATCCGAAATTCGGTCAAGGCCGTTGTGGACGCCTATACCGGGGAAGTAAACTTCTATGTGATTGATCCTTCCGATCCGCTGATCCAGGTATGGGGCAAAGTCTTTCCACGTCTCTTTAAGTCCGCCGCCGCGCTCACACCGGATCTAGTCCAGCATTTCCGCTACCCCGAGTTTCTCTTGACAATCCAGCGGGATATGCTCCTCCAATATCATATGGTCGACTCCAAGACTTTCTATGAAAAAGAAGATTACTGGGATGTCCCGGCCTATAATCAAAACGGTCAGGATCAACTGTTTAATCCCTATTATGTCAGCCTGAAATTGCCCGGGGAAAAAGCACCTGAATTCGTGATGATGCAGCCTTTCTCACCCCGGGGTAAACAGAACCTCATTTCCTGGCTGGTAGCCCGGTGCGATCAGCCGAATTACGGAAAGTTACAGCTTTTTGTCCTCCCCAAGGATCAGAATATCTATGGTCCGGCGCAGATTGACAGCAGAATCAATCAGAACCAAACCATCTCCCAGCTGATTACCCTTTGGAACCAGCAGCAATCCAATGTCGTCTGGGGCAATATCCTGATCGTGCCGCTTGAAGATACCTTACTTTATGTCAAGCCGTTATTCATCGAATCCGAAACCGGTCAGCAGGCCGAGTTGAAGAAGGTTGTAATGGTCTATCAGAACCAGGTGCTATTAGGGGATACGGTTGCCGAAGCCTTGAATCAGATCAGCAGCGGCACGATTTCAAACGCTGCTTCCGAGACACTCCCAACTTCTGCCGTAGACCAAAAAGCCGCCATCATCCGGCAGATTGAGAGTTTACTCAAGCAACAATTGCAAAACCAAAACGAACAACTGCAGATCACCCGTCAACTGCAGCAGTTAACCCAAGATCTGAATAAGTAAAGTATTCCGAATTCAAATTACAAAAATAATTAAACAGAAGGGGCTGTCCTAAAGCAAAAACTTTCAGGCAACCCCTTTTAAATTTACCCGGTAACCCTGGGCCGGGCGGGATCGCACTCCGGTTTGACCATACCCGGAGTCGCCCTGGCGATCTGATGCAGATAATAGCATTCTTCGCGCCACATATGATCGGGCTGCAAAACTGAAATCCGGCCCAACAGCTTCTTCTGAATGACCCGGTTCCCGATATCCTCCAAAAAACCCATTAGTTCGACGATGCCTATGGTGATTTCCTCACTCAAGGACTCTAACGCCGGTTGGGCCGCCGGGGGCATACTCCGGAAATATCCGGTTATTTCCACGGTTTTGATATACAATTGATCAAAACGTGTTTCAAACAGCCGGGAACGCTCGCGATAAGCCGATTCCACCTTATCCAGGTTACTCCCAATGATCGCGGCATGGGCGGCAGCATCCGAACTCCATAACAAATGTTGCCCGAGAATACTCTCCTGTTCCGGCCTTCCACCCTCTATCACTGCCAGGATTTTTAAAAAATCCTCCAGTTCATTCAACATATGGTTGAAAAAGGTCGGGGGGAGTGTAGTCACCGGAAGATTTTGGAGACGGGTGGAGAGCAATTCTCTTTTGAAATCACGTAGACTCAAAGTCGCCGCAGTGGCATCCCCGACTAAACTTCCGGGTTCCCTACCCCCTGAAACCGCCCGTGCCCGTTCCAACAACCTATCGAATATTTGGATAAAATTGGCGGCTACCAAAAGCAGATCAACTTGCCCGGGGAGTAGGGAATCTCGAATGAAGCGGCTGTGATCTCCCATAATCTGGAGCCAAAACTTCAATTCCGACTCCGGTTGAAGGTTGGTCGAATGCAAAAAAAAACCTCCTTTCGGAGGTAATCTATGCGTAAAGCCCGATAAGTGTTATAGTTAATTGATGCCGGGAAGTTAACCGGCACCTTCTCAAAATCTTACTGTTCAACCAACCAGTCTTTCGCTTCATCAATACTATCAAAAATGGGTAATTGCCTGCCGGCAACCTTCATCACAGCGTCATAGGCAATTTTCTGAAGCCCTTTGATTCCGAGAACGGCTCCGGCCTTAACAAACGGCTTGTTCTCCTTCGTAAAATCCTGAAACGCCTTGAGTATCTCGGCATTAAAAATCAATCCTTCAACATTGACCAATGTTAAGACAGACTTTGATGATTCGGCAGTGATTAACGGCTTAATCTCATTTAATGTGTCTACGATTGTTTCTCGATCCGCATTCGAAAAATCCATA
>DASVMB010000276.1:0-3455 GCA_036384575.1 Bacillota bacterium | reverse complement strand
TTTATTCGTTATTTGTTAAGTTCATCAATCCGGCGACATTGTATGCGCTTCTGATCGGCGGAGTTTGGCTGGGATTCACCTTTGCCCTGGCCGGAGCGGAGATTCCCTATCTGAATTATTGGATAATCGGCCTTATCGGCAGTCTACTGGGAATTCTTATTGCTACAGCGGCGGAACGGATCAATCCCGTCAACCGTGACGAGATAATGGCCGGTCTCTCCCTCGGGTTGCCATTCCGCACTATCATGCGGGAGATCGTGATTCCTGCGGGTCGACCCGGGCTGTTACAGCTGTTGAACCGTTGGAAGATGGTGATGAAATAACATCCCCACGGTCTGTATAGATATGCGGCACAGTATGGATTGGGGTGAGTTTCAAATTGTTAAAAATATCGGGTCTGATGAAAAGTTACGGCCGAAAACAGGCCTTAAACGGAGTGGATCTGGCAGTCGACCGCGGCGAGACCGTGGTCATCATGGGTCCCAGCGGTTGCGGGAAATCGACCACGATCCGTTGTATCAACCGGCTGACTGAACCGGATGAGGGAAGGATTATACTGGGTGGAGCGGAGATCACCCGCTTGAAAATGAAAGAGCTGATGGAGGTCAGACAGAGGATTGGCTTTGTATTTCAACATTTCAATCTGATCCGGCGTTTATCGACTTTGGATAATGTAGCCTTTCCATTACGGATTCAGGGGGTATCGCCGGAAGAGGCGAATTGCCGGGGAGAGGCGGCTTTACAAAAGGTCGGCTTGGGGCATAAGCTGTTGGAAACCCCTGAAGAGTTAAGCGGCGGTGAGCAACAGCGGGTTGGGATCGCCCGGGCATTAGCCCTGGAACCGGAGATCATGCTTTGGGATGAGCCTACCGCTTCGCTTGATCCGATTTTAGTCGGTGAGGTGCTGGAAGTCATGGAGGAATTGGTCCAGGAAGGACGGACCACTATGTTGATTGTTACCCATGAACTTTTCTTCGCCAGAAAGGCGGCGGATCGGATCGTATTCATGGATAAAGGCCGGGTTGTAGAGTCGGGAACCCCCGAACAGGTTCTGGAGAATCCTGTCTCTGAGATAGGCCGGAAGTATCATCATCTCTTACACCGTTAATTTGGTTTCATGGTGAAAATGAATGGTAGTGGGTTTTTAGTCAAACGGAAAAACTTCCAGCTGATCAAAGCCCCTGGTTGCTGCGGCGGTACTTGACAGCCCTTCCGGGCTGACATATAATTTTATAAGTATTTAGCACGGGTTCGATCAAGGCGAGCGGTTCCAGGACGAAACAGCCCGCCTTGGTTTTTCGGGGGTTTACTGGTAGGAAATCCACGATACAGCGGGGGATTGACAATGGAATTTCAACAAACCGTGGCTGCTGCTTTCGACATTACCGGACAGGCCCTGCATTCTGGAGCCATGGTAAGGATGCGGATCACACCGCAACCGGAGAATACCGGAATATGGTTCGGCCGCTCCGACCTGCCGGGATCTCCCAAAATCAAGGCAGAGCCAAGTGCGGTGGTAGACACGAAAAAAAGTATGACACTCGGGCGGGATGGTTGGCGGATTGCCACTATCGAACATTTAATGGCAGTCTTCCACGGCTTGGGAGTGGATAATGTCCTGGTAGAGGTGGACGGAGCCGAGTTGCCCCGGGGTGATTGCAGCGGACTCTTTTTTGCCAATGAGTTTCTCCGAGTGGGATTGCATAAACAGAGTGAACCGCGTAATTACTATTGTATTAAGGAACCTGTCTGGGTCGAGGGTGTGGTACCCCGGGGGAATCAGCCATTGAAAGCGTGGATCATCGCTTTACCCAGTGATGAATTTCGAGTCAGTTTCACTTTTACCTCAGATCATCCGGTGACCGGGACTCAATACTACCAGTATCAACATACGCCGGAGAATTTCATGTCGGATGTGGCCCCGGCACGGACGATCGCTTTTCGACGGGAGATCGAGTATTTACAAAGTCAGGGTTTGGCTTTGGGCGGCGACATCGACTCGGTGGTGGTTGTGGGCGATCATGGCTATGAAAGTGAGTTACGTTTCCCTGAGGAGATCGTCCGGCACAAGATTCTCGATATTTTGGGGGATTTATACTTAGTCGGTCCGCTCCGCGGGCATATCATCGCCGTTCGTTCCGGCCATACTCTCGATTTTGAGTTGGCCCGTAAAATGGCAAAATAGTTTGGACATGATAACTTGCCCCGGCTTAACCAAGGACTTGGTTTTGGTCCTGAGTCGGGTATTAATGAGTAAATTGAAGGAGGTAGCCGGATGATTGATATAAACGAAATCAAAAAAATGTTGCCCCACCGCTATCCGTTTCTCCTAGTGGACCGGGTTCTTGAGATTGAGCCGGAGAAGCGAGTGGTGGCGCTGAAGAATGTGACTGCCAATGAAAATTTTTTCAACGGCCATTTTCCCTCCAAACCGGTAATGCCCGGGGTTCTGATCGTTGAATGCATGGCTCAGGCGGCGGGACTGGTAATGTTATCCGAGGAAAAACATAAAGGAAAGGTTCCTTATTTCACCGGAATTGACAAGGCCCGTTTTCGACGGACAATCGTACCCGGAGATCAGATCATCATTGAGGTAGAAGTGCTTCATCTCCGGGGGAATGTAGGCCGGGTTCAGGCTTTCGCCAAAGTGGATAACCAGATAGCTGCCGAAGCAGAAATGATGTTTATCTTGGGAGAATAATTGATTAAAGTATGTGCATACAAAGGAAGATCAACCGGGTAAAAATTGTTTCTTTCCAAATTCGAATTCTGCCAGTTTGAGTCGAAATATTAAGTAAATTTGCGGAAAATGGATTAAACCGCCTAAATCTACCGAATATGCCTGTCCAATCCGGGGGCGGATCGACCGATATTATTTGTACCTGAATAAACCGATTACATATTACTCCAAACAACCTGAATCTGGGATTTTGTGATGTGCTGTATTTACCTCATGCCGCAATTTTGCCGGGTTAATTAGTAGGAGTAATGGATAAATCGATCCGTAATTAGCAGACATTGGCCTAAGCGTTTATTATCCCGTTGGAGAGCCGGATTTAACCCTATGGCAGGCGGGTAATTTTTAGGGGGTTATATATTATGAAACTCGTTGAAACAAAAGTCGTAAACTTACGTGAAATTCATGAAACCGCCATTGTTCATCCGAGTGCCAAGATCGGGCGTAATGTCGTCATCGGTCCTTATGCGGTGATTGGTGAGAATGTTGAGATTGGCGATAATTGTGTTATTGGCCCTCAAGTTATGATCGACGGGTGGACGACCATTGGTTCCGGCAATAAGTTTTATCATGGCGCTTCTATCGGCTGTGAACCTCAGGATCTTAAATTCAAGGGCGAAAAGAGCTTTTTGGTTATTGGCGATGACAACATGTTCCGGGAAAACGTTACCATTAGCCGGGGAACCGAAGGCGGCGGCGGCGAGACCCGGATTGGCAA
>DASVMB010000275.1:0-6007 GCA_036384575.1 Bacillota bacterium | reverse complement strand
AGGGTGTGGCGATCTTCATCCGCGAGGAGGCGGAAGAGATCACTGTCCAGGAGGGGAGAGTCAGGGGGATTCGTACCTCTGGGGGCCAAGAGTACCTGAGCGAATATGTGATCGTCGGTCCCGGCAGGGAAGGTTCGGATTGGTTGGTCAAGGAGGCTCGGCGGTTGAAACTCGACTCGGTGGTCAATCCGGTGGATATCGGGGTCCGGGTGGAACTCCCGGCTGAAGTACTCGAGGAACTGACCAGCGTCATTTTTGAAACCAAGTTCATCTATTATTCGCGTACTTTTGAGGACCGGGTCCGGACCTTCTGCATGTGCCCCCATGGTGAAGTAGTCATGGAAAATAGCGACGGGCTGGTTACGGTAAACGGGCACAGTCACGCCGAACGGAAAACTGCCAATACTAACTTTGCCTTGCTTGTCAGCAAGAACTTTACTCATCCTTTCCGGGAACCGATCACTTACGGCAGGTATGTGGCGGGTCTCGCCAATTTATTGGGCGGCGGGGTGATCGTGCAGCGGCTCGGGGATTTGCAAAGCGGCCGGCGCTCCACCAAGGAGCGGATCAATAAGGGCCTGGTTCGTCCGACTTTGGCCGAAGACACCCCGGGTGATTTGAGCCTGGTATTTCCGTACCGTCATCTACTGGCGTTATTTGAGATGTTGAAAGCATTAGATACCATTGCTCCGGGGGTCAACTCCCGCAACACTTTGCTTTATGGGGTAGAAGTCAAGTTCTACTCATCCCGGCTAAGTCTCAATCAACACCTCGAGACGGAAATCCCCAATCTTTACGCGGTGGGTGATGGTGCCGGCGTAACCCGGGGCTTGATGCAGGCCTCGATCTCTGGACTGATCGCCGGCAGGGATATTCTGGGTAAGGCAAAGTAAAAGCTAATAACCAATAACTAATGTTAACCGAGGTTTCCATGAATCAAGTGATATTGAAGAGCGGTAAAGATAAACGAATCAAAGCGGGTCATCTCTGGGTATATCAAGGCGAGATCGGCATCATCGGGATCGGCGTCAAATCCGGTGAGGTGGTTGAGGTCTTGGACAACCGGGGCCGGTTCCTGGGGATTGGCTATTACAACCAGGCTTCACAGATAGCGGTGCGTCTTTTGACCACAAGCCGTGAAAACATCAATGAGGATTTTTTCCGGAGACGTCTGGAGCAAGCTTTGTCTTTTCGTAAACGGGTCCTTTCCAAGGAAACCAGCTGCTACCGGGTTGTTTTCGGTGAGGCTGATCTCTTGCCCGGACTCATTGTGGACCGCTTTCAGGAGTATTTGGTAGTTCAATTTTTGACCATGGGAATGGAAGTCAACCGTGAGCTCATCCTCAAACTTCTGGTGGAACTCTGCGGGCCTCGCGGAATCATCGAACGGAGCGATCTTTCCGTCCGGCATCTGGAGGAGCTTCCGGAGCGCTCCGGATGTGTTTACGGTGATTGTCCCGGATCGGTGGTCATCAGGGATAACGGGCTTCAATTCCGGGTGAATCTGCTGGAAGGTCAAAAGACCGGATATTTTCTGGATCAATCGGCTAACCGGGCCGTGTTGCAGGAATACGCCGGGGGCCGGCGTACCTTGGACTGTTTTTGCCATCTGGGCAGCTTTGCCATACATGCGGCGGCTTACGGGGCCAAGGAAGTATTGGGAATTGATATCTCCGAGGATGCGATAGAGTTGGCGGAGGAGAATGCCAGTCTGAACGGGCTGGGCGAGAAGTGTGAGTTCAAGGTGGCCAACGCTTTTGATTTCTTAAGGGATCAGGCCGGCAAAAAGGAGCTTTACGATCTGATCATTCTTGATCCTCCGGCTTTTACCAAAAGTAAACAGACGCTGGATAGCGCCATTCGGGGTTACAAGGAGATCAATTTACGGGCAATGAAGTTATTGCCGCCCGGTGGGATTTTGGTAACCTGCTCTTGCTCGCATCATTTGACCCCCGATCTCTTCTGGGAGGTCATCAATGCAGCCGCCGCCGATAATAAGCGACGGATTCGGCTTTTGGAACGAAGGACTCAAAATCTGGATCATCCGGTTTTGGTCGGGGTCCCGGAGACTGAGTATCTAAAGTGTTACATCTTTGAGATGATGTAATAAAGTTTTGCCGAGCGATAGAACATGAACGGGTATCCGGTAAGTAACGTTGCGGACTTGCCGAATCGAGGTTCGAGAGATCACCAAGGAAATGAGTGCCTGGATTGATGAGTGGTTCCAAGATTCATGCCATTTACGCCGACCCCCGGGGTAAACTGCAGGTTGATTCGGATTTGATCGCCGTTGGTTTGAATGGAGATCAGGTCGAACCGGCCGACGCCACCTGGATCGATCTACCGGCGGGAGGCGATTTGATGTTGCTTCCCGGAAGGTTGCCGCTGGGATTTAATGAAAATTCGGGAGCCTTAGAGGTAGCGGAGGCTTCGGAAGCCGGTCCGGTAACCGCGGTGGCCGCCATATTGCCGGTGGGTTTGACCCGGTGTTTGCTTCCGGGTTATGAGATTGACGATTACCAAGAGTTACCTCTCTTTGGATATACCGCGGTCGGGTCCGACGGTGACAGGCTTAAGGTGGCTGCCGTGCGGACCGATGCCGATCTCAAGTGGAATCCCGTTTATTATAACACTCCCGATCTGCCCGGTCTGATCGCAAAGAAGCGCGGAGAGTTTCCCGAAAACCGTATCCTGCGGCAACTGGCCCGCTGCGCTGAAGAATATCATTGTCTGACTGCCCAGAATATCTTCTATGAACGTTGGGAAGCCGGGATTCCGGTATCGCCTGTTTGCAATGCCTCCTGTATGGGTTGCATCTCACGCCAGCCGGCGGAGTGTTGCCCGGCGCCGCAGAGCCGGATCAAGTTCATTCCCACCATCTCTGAGGTAGTTTCTCTGGCTGCCGGCCACCTGGAACGGGCTGGGGATGCCATCGTCAGTTTCGGTCAGGGCTGCGAGGGTGAACCATCACTTCAGGCGGATTTACTGGAGCCTACAATCCGGTCCATCCGTGAGCGTACCTCAAGTGGAACCATTAATATCAATAGCAACGCCGGGGCCACCGGGGCCATTCGCCGTTTGGTCGACGCCGGACTGGATGGTATCCGGGTTAGTCTTTTTTCAGCCCGGCCGGAGAACTATTGTTGGTATCATCAACCTTCCGGCTATGATCTGGCGGCTGTGGAACATTCGGCGGCTTATGCCGCGGAACATGGGGTAAACGTGGCGTTAAATCTACTGTTATATCCCGGCTTTACCAATCATCCCGCTGAAACCGAGGCGTTGTACGGCTTTTTGACCAGAACCGGCGTCCGACAGATCCAACTTCGCAATCTGAATCTTGATCCGGAATGGCTCACCGAAAAATTAACCTCTGGACCGCTGCCGGGGATTACCGAGTGGCTGGACAGGCTGAAAGAAAACTTCCCCGGACTGGCAGTGGGTAATTATACCCAACCCCGATCCGGTTGAATTTACCTATCGGATAATATTATTGCAGACTAAAATCCTCTGTGATATAATATAAAAGTTAATGGATACTGTAGGTGAGGTGAAACGAAATGAGGGAAGGAATCCATCCGCAATTCTTTAAAACCAAGGTAACTTGCGCCTGCGGGGAAACTTTTGAGGCCGGTTCCACCAAAAAGGAACTCCGGGTTGAAATATGTTCAAAGTGCCACCCGTTTTTTACAGGTAAACAACGGATCGTGGACAGCGGCGGCCAGGTGGAAAAGTTTAAGAAACGCCTTGAGAAGAAGTAAGATTAAGGTTAGCTTTTTCAATTCAAAAGAAGGCAATCTGTAAAGGCGAGGAATCGGGTAATGAATCCTCGCCTTTAAACGAATATAAGAGGGTGTAATTTATGAAACAGCAGCCCGAGTTCCAATATGGCGGGCAGGCGGTGATTGAAGGGGTCATGATGCGCGGCCGTGATTACCTGGCGGTCGCTGTCCGTAAAGCGGACGGGGAGATCGTGATTCAAAAGACTCCTGTCGGCTCGATCACCAAGAAGTTTCCGTTTTTAAAATGGCCATTTATCCGTGGGATAGTAGGGCTTTGTGAATCTTTTGGCGTCGGTATGAAGGCCTTGATGTTCTCGGCGGATCAGTTCATGGATGACGGGGAGACGAATGAGAAGGGCGAACCCAATAAATTGTCGGGTTGGGAGACCGCATTAACGGTTACGCTCGCTCTGGCCCTCACCATCGTGCTCTTCATTATTCTGCCGCTTTTCGGGCGGTCACTGATGGGCAAAATCCTGCCGGGACCGGTTTGGGGTAACATTATCGAAAGTATCCTCCGTATGATAATCCTGGTAGGTTATATCGTGGCCGTTTCTTCCATGAACGACATCAAACGTGTTTTTGCCTATCACGGGGCCGAGCATAAGGTGATTAACACCTTCGAAGCCAAAGAGGATTTGACGGTGGAAAATGCCAGAAAGCATACTACCTTTCATCCCCGTTGCGGAACCAGCTTTCTGTTGTTTGTGGTCATCGTCAGCGCGGTCTTTTTCTCTTTTTTGCATTACGACAACGCCTTGATGCGTTTTGCTTCTCGGATTGCCTTACTTCCGATCATCGCCGGTGTTTCTTATGAGATTATCAAGTTCACCGGAAGGCATCAGGATTTCTTTTTATGGCGTTGGTTGAGTGCCCCTGGTTTTTGGCTGCAACGTTTAACCACTCGGGAGCCGGATGATGATCAGCTACAGGTGGCAATCAGCTCTTTAGTGGCGGTGCTCCGTGAGGAGGCTCCGATCATCGTTGGCGGCAAGATTTATACCGCCGAAAAAGTTGAAGTGGCCGACTCGGCTACGACCAGCTAAAGGCGGGAGTTCCGATAGCAGGAATTCATCATTACAGCCCTCGTTTCCGATGGGCTGAGTAGACTACGGTTGTTACGGGAAACCTTTTAGGGTACAGGTGGTTACATGTTTGACAAATTGGCGGCAATTGAGGAAAAGTATAACGAGCTCAATAACGAATTGAGCGACCCCAAAGTCATCGCCGATCAATCCTTGTTTCAAAAGCTCGCCAAGGCCCAAGCCGCCCTGAGTGAATTGGTGGAGACCTTTCAGGAGTATAAACGGATAACTGCGGATATCGAGACCGCTGTGGCGATGCTTGAGGAGGAGTCGGGCGAGGACGGGGAGTTGCTCGGCGATGAGCTGAAAAAACTCCGGGTGGAACAAGAACGTTTGAGTAACCGGCTCAAGGTATTGTTGCTTCCCAAAGACCCTAACGATGAAAAGAACGTGATTATCGAGATCCGCGCCGGTACCGGCGGGGAGGAGGCGGCCCTTTTCGCCGGTGATTTATTTCGGATGTACTCTCGTTACGCGGAGGCACGGAATTGGCGTCTGGAACTGTTAAGTACCAGTGAGTCCGATCTCGGCGGTTTTAAGGAAATCATCTTCAACATTACCGGGGGACAGGTTTATAGCAGGATGAAGTTTGAAAGCGGTGTCCACCGGGTGCAGCGCGTACCTGAAACCGAGGCGAGCGGCAGGATTCATACTTCCGCCGCTACGGTTGCCGTATTGATCGAGGCTGAAGAGGTGGATGTGTCGATCAACCCGAATGACTTGCGGATCGATGTCTACCGCGCCGGGGGTCATGGCGGCCAATGCGTAAATACCACCGATTCGGCGGTACGGATTACGCATCTGCCCACCGGATTGGTTGTGACCTGTCAGGATGAGAAGTCGCAGTTAAAAAATAAGGATAAGGCGATGAAGGTATTAAGAGCGCGGTTGTTGGCCAAATTCCGGAATGAGCAGCAACAAGAGATGGCCCAGGCCCGCCGGGATATGGTGGGTTCCGGGGACCGTAGCGAGCGGGTCCGCACCTATAATTTTCCCCAAAATCGCCTGACGGATCACCGGATCAACTTAACCCTTTACCATTTGGATTCGATCATCGAAGGGAACCTGGATCAGGTGATCGAGCCCTTGATCACGGCCGATCAAGCCGACCGGCTGGAGCATATCGATGAAGCGTAAAAA
>DASVMB010000274.1:0-1616 GCA_036384575.1 Bacillota bacterium | reverse complement strand
TTTCTGCCTCGGCACGGCCCTGCTTATCAACGGCCGCCTTGATCCCGGCATCGCTGGAATCTTGAATCTCAGAGAGCAATGCCCCCCGAAATGTGTATATCCCGTTAATCTCCAAATGAGCCATCCGGGATACCCCTTCGGCAAGGGACCTGACTTTATCAAGCCCAATGCCGGTACGTCCGAGTCCGGTATCGACTTCCAATAAAACCGGTAATTTCGAACGATCGGATTCAAAAGCCCGATTTAGTTCTGCCGCCCCCTCAAGGCTATCTACTCCCACCGTTACCCGGCATTTATGGGATAGATCAATCAACCGCCTGAGCTTGACCGGGCCCACTACCGGATAGGCAAGGAAGATATCATTGAACCCCTGCTCGGCAAAGTTCATTGCCTCAGAAGTCTTGGCAAGAGTCAATCCGCCGGCTCCATACTTTAATTGCATTCGCCCAATTTCCACGCATTTATGCGTTTTTGCGTGAGGGCGAAGTTTAACCCCTTTGGACGCGGCCAGGTTTCCCATCCGTTCCAGATTGGCCTCGAGAATACCGCGGTCAACAATCAGGTTGGGAGTATCCAATTCATCGAATACACCTTTCATAGTCATCCTCCTGTAAATTGTTTAGTATAGTAGACAATCGTACAGAACTTAATGATGCTCACAGGAAATTATAGAATTATTAATGGAAAGAATTACTCGGATTTTGTTTCACATGGTGAAACATCGTTTCAAAAAATCCCGGCATGAAATCCATTCCCAATTTTTTTAAAAAAGGTCCAATGCCTTCTTGGCTTGACTTAACTTGCATTTATACCCATTTTGCGTTATGATTAAAGAAATCATCGATGCATTATATTACAATTCATTCAAAGATCATTTACAAATTCTCATGTTGTTTCGCATCGTGAAACATCATTTCACTTTTTGAACAATAAATTGCTTCAACATGGAATTATAAAATCCTGCTTCCCTTTTTAACAAAAATTTTTTCTTTAGGACATTTTTATCCGGCTTGCACGATTTAGCCTTTTAGGGATCAAACCAATACAGAAAATTCTTTTATACGGAAGGTGTTGCTTGTGATAAATTCATCTGTCCCAAATACTGCGCTCCACTCTCTTCCGGAATCGGGCCGCGAACCGGAAGGAACGGTGAATGCCGTAATCCGGGCCCTGTCAATCCTGGATTTATTAGGACAAGCCAACGAAGAGCTTGGAGTCACCGAGATCAGCCGGGAGATCGGTTTACATAAAAGCACTGTTTTCCGGCTTTTGAACACCTTGGCGCTCAGCGGTTACGTTAAGCAAAACCCGAAAAGCGGTAAGTATTCTTTAGGCATCCATCTGGTACAGTTGGGCATGAGTGTTCTGAACCAGATTGACCTGCGCCGGGTAGCCCGGCCGTATCTTGAAGAATTGTTGCATACCTGTGGTGAAGCAGTACACCTCGGGATCCTTGATCAAGGCGAAGTCATCTATATCGATAAAATTGATGTGGAGCGTCCGTTAACCATGGGTTCCCGTATCGGCGGCAAATCTCCGGGATATTGCACCGGCTTGGGTAAAGTCCTCATGGCTTATCTCCCCGAACCCGAACTTCAGCTTTTGGTGGCCAAGGG
>DASVMB010000273.1:0-8458 GCA_036384575.1 Bacillota bacterium | reverse complement strand
CTCCTCCGGCATCTCCTGCCGTTTGATCTTCTCCCAATTTTCAAGAACCCCGGAAACACCGGAAACATGTGTATCGGAAAATACGTGCGGATGCCGCCGGATTAACTTTTCGACAATTGCGTCAACCACGTCGTCGATGTTGAACTGGCCGGCCTCTGCAGCCAACTGGGCATGAAAAACCACCTGGAGCAGCAGATCCCCCAGCTCCTCGCGGAGCTTGTCCGGATTACCGGAATCAATCGCTTCCAAGACTTCATAGGTTTCTTCAACCGCACAGGTCTTTAAAGATTGATGGGTTTGATCCCTGTCCCACGGGCAACCCTGTTCACTGCGTAAAAGCGCCATGATCTCGACCAGACGGGATAGACTCTTTCCCGCATCTTTCAACTCCATCGCCATCAGCCAGTCTCCTTTTTTCGGAATAATTTAGCGATTACTTCGCGATCCGCCGTAGTGATTCCTCCCAGGATCCATAAGATCAACCCATAACTAAGGACACTCAACAGACCGACAATACAGAATTCCAACAGGTAATGCAGGTAAAGGATACGCATCAGGTACCAGCCGATACCAATCATACCGCATCCCGCAAGCGATGCCTTGGCTACAGATGATAGACCTACCGGGACCAGACGTTTGATAGCCAGTAAATTCAAGAATGCGGTCAGCCCGGAACCGCAGACTGTTCCCAATGCCGCGCCGGTTAAATTTAGTCCGGGCATCCCCGTAGCCACCACGGTAACGATTACCTTGACCACTGCCCCCAGTGTAAAATTACCCAGAGGCAGTTTGGGTTTACCCAACCCTTGCAATACGGATGCGGATACTTGCTCAATCCCGAGGAATAATATAGCCGGAGCCAACCAGCTTAAAATGTCGATATGATTAACGCCATAAATGATCCGGTAGATCGTCCCGCCTAACAGAAAAGTACCCGCAGCCGCGGGAATTAAATAGATGATGGCCAAGCGCAGCCCGTCATGAATCCTTCGTTTAACTTCCAATCGAGCCCTGCCGGCCAGGGCCGCGGTTATGGCCGGAACCAAGTTGGATGCGATTGCTCCGGTGACGATCATCGGCAGATATAATACTGCCCAGGAATTGCCCAAAATACCCAGCATCGATGTGGACTCCTGTACTGTATAGCCGATGCTTTGAAGTTTTGTGGGAACGATTAGGGAATCGAGGGTCTGTAGTAAAGGCATCAAGATGACCGCCACGGATATGGGAAGCGCGAAACGGATCAATCGGCTGATGACGGCCCCAAGTCGGACTCCGGATCTTCTGGCGGAAAATCTTTTAAACCGAACTCGTCTCTTCCAATAGATTAAGATGAGAAAAACAAGGCCTGCCGCGCCGCCGGCTGTCGCTCCGAACGCGGCCCCTGCTGCGGCGTGCTCCACTCCTGATCCAAGTAAGACGACTGCCAGGATCAGCGCCACCCCCACCCTGACAGCCTGTTCAACTACTTGTGAACCGGCGCTGGGGGCCATCTCTTGCTGTCCTTGAAAAAATCCACGGAAAGCGGCAATAAGGCTCATAAAAAAAACGGCCGGGGCAAAGGCCCACATCGCGAAGACAGCCCGCGGATCGGCCACCACTTTGTCGGCGAGAGGCCGGGCGGCTAGAGCCATAGCCAGGGAGCCGGCCAGGCCTAAACCACTTAATAAATAGAGCGAGGCATGAAAAACCTGCTTGGCTCCGGCAAAGTTACCTCTGGCAATCTGATCCGCGGTTATTCTGGAGATGGCGATGGGCAACCCGGCGGTGGAAAGCGAGAGAAAGATTAGATAAACCGGATACGCCATTTGGTAAAGGCCAATACCTTCAGCGCCAATTAACCGGGCGAGGGGAATCCGGTAAGCCGCGCCCAATAATTTAACGATGAACCCGGCACCGGTCAACAACGCGGTCCCTTTGATTATCGATTTATCATCCGGCATTTGAATCACCTTAGAAAGGTATCATTGAATATGAAACGACTCGCCATACAAGATACGCCCCAATAATAATTTTCATGATAAAGATTTGGGCCCAATGTATGCATGATACATGATCCGTTTCTATTGACTTTGGAATAGGGATTGCATAAAATGAATTTAATCATTTTCATCATGTGAAAAATGATTCCAAAATCATTTTTCAACATTGCTGAAAGCTTGCTGCTCCTATTCAAATCAAGATTTTACTTAATTACGTTGTATTCCATTAAATAACCCCAAGCGGAAAGGACGGTTTTTAGATGTCATTAACGAGTGAACTCATGAAGAAAGTCATTAAGCGAAATCCGGGTGAACCCGAATTTCACCAGGCTGTCAAGGAAGTGCTGGAATCCCTCGAACCGGTGTTAGAGAAGCATCCCGAGTATATTAAGGCCGGAATCATGGAACGAATTGTCGAACCGGAACGTCAGATCATTTTCCGGGTTCCTTGGGTCGACGACAACGGTAAGGTGCAGGTCAACAGGGGATTCCGTATTCAATTCAACAGCGCCATCGGGCCTTACAAAGGCGGTTTACGGTTCCACCCTTCGGTTTACAGCGGCATCATCAAATTCCTCGGTTTTGAACAGATCTTCAAGAACTCCCTGACCGGATTGCCTATTGGTGGAGCCAAAGGCGGCAGCGATTTTGATCCCAAGGGCAAATCCGATACCGAAGTGATGCGCTTTTGCCAAAGTTTCATGACCGAGTTATACCGGCACATCGGTGCCGATGTCGATGTGCCTGCAGGCGACATTGGTGTCGGTGGCCGTGAAATCGGCTTTTTATATGGTCAATATAAGAAGATCACCGGCCTCTATGAAGGTGTACTGACCGGTAAGGGCTTAACCTGGGGCGGCAGTCTGGTGCGGACTGAAGCCACTGGATACGGCCTCTGCTATTTCGTGGATGAAATGATCAAAGCCAAAGGGAAATCCTTCCAGGGAGCCACCGTAACGGTCTCAGGTTCGGGAAACGTCGCCATCTATGCCACCCAAAAAGCGCAGCAATTGGGGGCAAAAGTCGTCGCTGTCAGTGACTCCGGCGGTTATGTCTATGATCCGGAAGGTATCGACGTGGCGATCCTGAAGCAGATTAAGGAAGTGGAGCGGAAACGGATCAGCGAATACGCCAAAGTCCGGAAATCCGCCCAATACCATGAGGGTTGCAGCGGCATATGGACGATCAAATGTGACATTGCCCTCCCCTGCGCTACTCAAAACGAGATTGACGGGAATTCCGCCAATATTTTGGTGCATAACGGTTGCTGGGCTGTGGGCGAAGGTGCAAATATGCCTTCCACTCCAGAGGCGATTGAGGTTTTCCTAAAGAACAAGGTGCTTTTCGCTCCGGCCAAAGCTTCCAACGCCGGCGGCGTGGCCACCTCGGCTCTGGAAATGTCCCAAAACAGCATGCGTTACTCCTGGACCTTCGAGGAAGTCGACGCCAAATTGAAGCAGATCATGGTCAACATCTACCAAAACTCCAGCCAGGCGGCAAAGGAATACGGTCATCCCGACAATCTGGTGGTCGGCGCGAATATCGCCGGATTCCTGAAAGTTGCCCAAGCCATGTTGGCCCAAGGTATTGTTTAAGATTCAAAGATAAGCCTGAAGCAAACAATGAAAGCGCCTGGTTTTTAGCCAGGCGCTTTTTTATTGATGATCGTAAGAATGTCCTTACCCGTTCACTTAAAAAAAGTTGCTTGAAGAAAAGCCGCTTTTCCCTTGGCCAGATCCACCAGGACCACACCCAGATTCAGCAGTACTCCAAAGATTAACCCTGCTGCGACACTGGAGATGAAGCTGGTGCGAAACTCAACCCCTTCTTTTTCATTTTTAAATAGGCGGACTGCCATTCGTACCAGGACCAGCGTAATGATTGCCACTCCAAGCATAGCCAGGAGTAAATAAAAGGAGCCAAATTTATTGAAGTAGTTAAATATGGTTTGAGAGAGAAGGAAGATAAAGGAGGAAATGATACCCTGTTTTAGGTTGGAAAAGTACATCGAAGTATTGATCTTTCGGGTAAAGAAAGGAGCCGCCAGCAAGACCCCGATCAAAATCACCGTTCCAACAGTAATACCCGCACCCAACTTTCCATTATATACCTGATTGGCCCTTGATAAATACTCGTGAACCATGGCGAGGGGTGCATCAAAAATCTGATAACTGATTTGCAGCCAATAACCGACCGCGGCGAGAACCGCCACTAAGATGAGGAAGATGATGAGTTTTTTCATTTGCAGCCTCCTTGCAGTTTACGGTAGCGACTGACAACCGACCGTTTTGGTCCCGGGTACATCATCCCGAGATTATCTTTATTATCGTCATTTCTCTCCTTCTCCTTTACAAAACCGTGACCCATAAAAATTAACTCAATTTTATCAATGTCTGTAAAGGAGGCTTAACAACTGGGGACGAAATAAGTAAAGATTCAACAACCGATTAAAGAGGCAGCAAAGAATTGGAAACCAAAGCACATGGCCGGTTTGACTTCATTGATCTACTCAAAGGACTCGGCATCTTTCTGGTGGTCTGGGGCCATACCATGACTCCCCGTTCCGTTTTTATCTATTCGTTTCATATGCCGCTTTTCTTCTTTATCTCTGGGTATCTGCATCGGAACAAACCCATTCAAGAGTTTTTTATAGGGAAAATCAAACGCTTGCTTATTCCCTATGCCCTTGTCACCGTTCTTTCCTGGTTATTCTACCTGGTGGTCATCATCATCCAAGGAAATTCGGAACAACTAACCATACATCTCCCCAAAATCGCCTCGCTTTTCACCGGTTCCGCCAGGAACGGCGGGAATGATCCCATCTGGTTTCTGACCTGTTTATTTGTGGTCAGTGCCCTCTTTTGGTTGTATCAAAACTTCTTGAAGGATGATAAAAGAATCGCCGTGGTGATCGCCGCGGGATCATTAATCGGATATCTCTTGGGCGCCGCCCGAATCTTGCTTCCTTTCAAGATAGATGCGGCCTTTTCGGGACTGGTCTTTTATTTTGGGGGCTATCTCCTTCGAAAGCGAAGCGATCTGACTACCCTCGACAAGCTCGGTAAACCAATCGTGATAATCACCGTTGCCCTGTGTCTCGTCGCTCAATTTATCCTGGCCCGCTTCAACGTGGCCCTTACCGGAATCCCCAAGGTCAGCATGATCAGCAATAATTTAGGAAATTACTTTTTATTCTATATCACTGCTGTTTTAGGTATTGCGGCTTTACTGGTCTTCGGGTATCGGGTGCGTACGATTCCGGTTTATAATTCTCTCGGAAAGCATTCGCTGTCGATCTTGGCTACTCACAAGCCCATACTCTTCCTGCTGGGCGAACTTTTCGACGATATCCTCGATATCGCCTCACCGGCTTACTGTTTCCTTGGTAGCATCATCGCGATCCTTATTAATATGTCCCTTGTTGGCCTCGCTACTCTCCTCGGCCGTTATCTGCCCGACTTCTTCGGCACAAAAAACCCGTCGCCATTATCCGGTGGAGTTCATGGACTTTAGGACGCCAAATCGAAATTTAAAAAGCAACAAAAAAACCCGAACCATTGCCGTAGGTTCAGGCCAACACTCTCCTTTGTTTCAATGTTCCGTTAAAAAAAGAAGATTAAGGGGTGCGGGGCTCCCGTCTCATAAACCGCCCTTCATCTACCTTTTCAAACCCATACTGTTCATTCATGTTTAATTTTTTCATTTCTCTGAAACCTCGTTAACGGAAACCCCTAATAAAACTAACCTATAAAAAAAATCATCCCGGAATGGAACTCCCCGGATTACGGTTGTTTTTCGGTGCTCCCAAACGCTCCCGGATCGAATCGCGAAAGAAAAAGAGGATCACCAGCATTGTACAACAGAAGGCAATCAAATACAATAATTGGTACTGACTGAACTGATATAGCCGATTCTGGAATCGGGGCAACTGATCCATCAGCCACGATCCCAAGACCGGGCCGGCAAGGACGCCCAACCCCATCATTGCGCCGAACCAGCCTTCATAAATCACCTGGTTCCGTTCGGGCATAATTTCGTATCGATAATTGAAAGTGGTCGTGTTAAAACCACTGTAACCAATGCCTGATAGCAACGGAGCCAGAGCCAACAAGAAGACGGTTCTTGTCGTGAGAAAACTATCAAAGATAAACTCGCTGCCGATAAAGATCGCGGTAATCCAAAGCACATAGATGGAACCTTGCTGCCGCTGAATCCTGCCCCAAAAGTTGGTACAAAAGATCATCGCCAGATAGGTAAGGACATTGATCGCCGAGATCGCGCTATAACTCAGTTTCAAATAACGGATGTAATACAACGGCGTAAAGGAATTGGCGAGCGACGTGGCAAGATAGAATAAAAGGCTGAAGACGAGAAAATGCCGGTATTCCGGATGACTCCACGGTTCCAGAAAATCATTGAAACTGGCACCGGATCGGGGAATCTCCTCAGCATCCGGTTCCTGAATCCCGGATAATATAACAAGGTCAATGATGGAAAAGACGAGGCTTGTCAGGAAGACAATCAGGAATCCGGTATAACTCTTGCGGAACCAATCCAGAAGCACTCCCATGACGATGGTGGTCAGCGTAAAAGAGATCCGCAGCCAAAACATACGGGTAAAAACATAATCCGCCCGGGTCTCCCGGGGCAAGATCCGGGCCAACCAGACATTGGCGCCGGCTGAGTAAAAACCCCATAAAAGATTCCCGACCACCACCAAGGCAGTCATACATGAAAGGATAAGATTCTTATCCTTGATAAATAACGGTAAAAAAATGATGGAACAAATCGATATCCGCGAGAGGAGAAATAATGTAATTAATAATCTCTTTGGTCTGTCCAGGCGGTTGTAGAGCAAAAAAAATGAGATGCTGATCAGCGAAGCCCAGGTACCCGAATTATTCAATAGGCCCGCCAGAAAGTCCGACCCTTTTAATAAAACGATATAACCGGAGAGAAACGGGCCCGTCGTCAAGATGAGCGCCGCATTTACGGCTATCCCGTCAAAGATGAACCGAATCTGGCTGTTACGGAATCTACCGCGGCATAATGGATAAAACCATCGATTTTTTCGGTTGTTTTTTATATGTTCCATTCTATTTTAAAAAACTGCAGTTTTGATTAAAGAGGCGGGGGCATATGCCCCCGCCTCGCGGTAATACGGGAACGATTAGAACTGTGCGGTAGTATTCGCCTTGGACTTGAAACCGCCGCGTTTGGAATACATAATTCCGGCAACCAAAGCCACAGAGCAAATTACGACAGCGACAATGACACCCGGATTATTGGACTTATACTGAATCAGGATGGGAGCCGCTAAAAGCGATACCATGTTGATAACTTTGATCATCGGGTTCAAAGCGGGACCCGCGGTATCTTTCAACGGATCACCGACAGTGTCTCCGACAACCGACGCCTTGTGGCATTCGGAACCTTTACCGCCATGAATACCATCTTCAATGGTCTTCTTGGCGTTATCCCAGGCACCGCCGGAGGTGGACATAAAGACCGCCAGCAATTGTCCGGAGACGATAACCCCGGCCAGGAACCCGCCGAGCGCCTCAACCCTGAGGAGCATTCCCACAACGAGCGGAGAGACAACGGCGATCAGGGCGAGTGAGATCAATTCGCGTTGTGCGGCAGCGGTGCAAATACCAACCGCCTGCTTATAATCGGGTTGAACTTTCCCCTCCATCAGGCCGGGGATCCGGAATTGCCGACGTACCTCATCCACAATCAAAGCAGCGGCCCGGGCCACCGCGTTGATGGCCAGAGAGGAGAAGAGCCAAGGAATCGCGGCACCGATCAACATGCCGATGAAGACATTCGGCTCGGAAACCCGGATTCCGGTAACAGAGAGCCGGAGATTCTCCGCTAAGCCCATTTGAGCTTGAACCTTGCCGACATCCGTCAGGAAGGAACCAAAGAGGGAAACTGCCGCGATAACCGCGGAGCCGATGGCCACACCCTTGGTAATAGCCTTGGTGGTATTACCGACGGCATCCAGATCGGCCATGATCTGACGGGCATCTTCCTTCAACCCGGCCATCTCACCGATACCGTTGGCGTTATCGGAGATCGGCCCGAAGGAGTCCATAGCCACGTTGTTACCGGTTAGGGTTAACATACCGATACCGGTCATTGCCACACCATAAAGTACATAAATAACCGGTTGACCCCAGTAAATCAACACTGCAGCCAAAATGGTCACAGCGATTACAATAACTTGCCATACCGAAGCCTCAAAACCGACAGCCAGACCCCGGAGGATCAAAGTCGCCGATCCGGTCTGGGAAGCAGCGGCGATATCCTTCACCGGTTTATAATGCGTATCAGTGAAGAATTTGGTCAGTTCATCAAGAACCAGCGCCAAAACAATACCGACGCCCACCGAGAGGAAGGCCCGGAATTCATGCATATAGAAGACGGCAAGCACCAGGAAGCAAACCAGGGAGAAAACAGCCGAGAAGTAAAAG
>DASVMB010000272.1:0-3097 GCA_036384575.1 Bacillota bacterium | reverse complement strand
ATACCGCGATCCAAGGTGATAACCCGCCCTTAACGGCAAGCAGTCCGAAAGTGAACGAAACCGGAATGTAACCCAGGGCGATGGGAATCCCCTGTCCAAAGCCGGTACGGAAATCCGTACCCCAAAAACGGTTTCTGGTCTCAAGCGCCATGTCTTCCAAGATGCTCCTCCACTGTACCCAAATGTTGCTATACTTTTAAAAAGTAATACATATCGCCATCATTGTCAAGTAAGGTTTCATTAATGATTTTGATATCCGTTAACACGAAAATTCACGAAAGCCTTAACCCCTTTTCGTGTGTTTCGTGAGTTTCGTGACTCAAAAAAACGTTCTTTTATACAATATTTTAACCGCGAAAACCCTTTATCAGTCCCAAGCTGTATAGCACGGCGATGAACAGGGGTTGGTGAATCAAATAAAGCACCAAAGAATTCCTTCCCAAAAAACAACCCCAGCGGATTGCGGGGTTGTGATAATCGTGTAGATCAAATCTCCGCTCCGCATCACGGTATAACGTATTACCTATGAAAATCCCCCATAACACCAGGCCGAACCAGGGGAAAAAAGGAAAATAATCAACGGAAAAGAAGTTACGGGGTCTTATCCCCAGCCAGAACAGCCATGCGGTCTTAAGTTGAAATCGGGCAAAGTAGGAACCGATTCCCAAAGAAAATAACCCGAGCCACAGGTTCTCATAGCGCAATTTTACAAATGGAATGCCGGCAATCATGGCCAACCCCAGGAAGTGAAGCACCCCGAAACGGACAAAGCCTTCCCTGAGGAATGCCCGGGTAACGAGGGTGACAGCCATGCCCCACGCGAAAATCTTTATCCCTCGTAGCAGGCTATGACGGAGAAACCAATGGGGTGATTTGATCCCGAGCGTCTCCCCACGTGAACGATTTAGTGATAATGAAATTCCCGCCAAGATGATGAAGATACCCGCCGTGACGCGTTGCCAAACCATCCAAGCGAGCGGGTGAATACCTTTGAAACCGCAAAAATAGTAAAGATCGTCCAGGAGATGCAGGAGTATCATCAGGCAAACCGCCAAACCTCGCAGAAAGTCAATTTCCCAAAACCGTACCGGGACGCTCGCCGAGACAGTGCCGCCCTTTGCTGCATCTTGCACCCATGCCATTTTTACCGGGCTTCCGAGAACGTCAGATTCAAGTCTATCTTCTTTTTTCCCCGGACGATGGTCACTTTAACCGTATCCCCGGCCTTGTAGTCATTTTTGATCGTGTTTAAATCCTGCATCGAGGTTACTGTCTTTCCCGCCATTCCGATGAGGATGTCCCGTTTATGGATTCCGGCTTTGGCCGCCCCGCTTCCCTGGGCCACCGAGACCACATAAATTCCGATCGGCAGATTATAATATCTGGCAATCTCCTCGGTTATCTCCTGGCCTCCGATGCCAATAAACGGGCGGCCCTTGACATAACCGTACTTGACTAGCTGAGCAACGATAGGTTTGGCGGTGTTGATGGGAATGGCGAAACCCAGTCCCTCGACGCCGGAGACCGATATCTTGACGGTATTAATTCCGACCACCTTTCCCTCCGAATCTACCCGTGCTCCGCCGCTATTACCCGGGTTAATCGCTGCATCGGTTTGAATCAGATTGAGGGTCCGATCCTCAACGGAGACGGTACGGTTTAAGGCACTGATCACCCCAGTCGTTACGGAACCGGCAAATTCCAAACCCAATGGGTTTCCAATGGCCACTGCCAGCGCCCCCACTTGAAGTTTGGAAGAGTCACCCAATTCGGCGACAGGCAAATTTTTGAGATCGATCTTGATTACCGCCAGATCGTTTAGGGGGTCGCCTCCGACGAATTTGGCCTTGGCCTGCCTTTTATCCGACAAGAACACTTCCAGGGTCACGCTCTGCCGGGAAACGTTCCGGGGATCGGCATCTTGCACCACGTGATAGTTGGTCATGATGTAGCCATTTGAGTCCAGGACGACTCCCGAACCTTCCACCCTGGACTGTTCCGCTTCAGGACCGAAGAAACGTTCGAGGGAGGTGCGAATGGTGGTGCGGATTCCAACAATGGCAGGACCGGCTTTTTGGGCGATTGGCACCACCGATGCCGTATTGCCGATCAGAGCGGCATTCAACATATCCCCGCCCTTTAAGGGATTGGCCGGTTGCCCCATTCCTTGCAGTTTCCGCTTTATTTCCGAATTATAGTTCTGAGACAACAGGCTGCCCACGGTAATGCTGCTGATTAACGAGGCAATCACCACGAACAGTATAACCGCCGGCAAGCCCAGTCTTTTTCTCAAAAGTTGACGCAGGATATCAATTGCTTTAGCCATATTCGGTTTCCCTCCTGAAAACTCTTGAGAATAGATTTCCCGATTCATTTTTTATTATGAAATCCCGGGTTCAACGCCCGGTCTCCATAATCACCGAATTGAAGCAGCAACCATTGAATAAGCTCATAAGCAAATAAACGTTTAATTCGTACCGGTTAACTCCTTGATCATCACGGTTAATAACAAACCGATACCGAACATAAAAATCATGGCCGCCGAAACGATCCCTGAGTCATTGACTAAAAAACCAATCAGTGCCGTCACGGCTAACCCGGTTAAACCGGCAAACGCTTCGGCATGCCTTTCCTTCAACCTTTTCAGCGCGGCGGGTGGAAATCGGTATAAAACAGGAACTACCAGGAGAATTCCGATTAGCAAGAGCGTTAAGGGAGTACTGCTTATCAAGCGCAGGTTGAGTGAGATTTTTCGGATCACCATGGTTGTAAAAACAACCAGACCATGATTACGGACGGATAAAAGCAACTGTCCCAAATGACTCATGGAGTTCCGGTTAACAAGTAAATCCCATGCTCCGGCAAGAGCCAAGGCACCCAGCGTAATCAAAACAAGCCGTGTGATCTCCTGTATCCGGATGGGCCGTTTGAGCCATAAATAATTGGCCACACCTAATCCCAGCAATGCGGTTATCCCTCCGCCGACATCAGCCCCAAAACTGGGATGAACCAGAATTAAACCAATAAAAAAGTTTAAACACCACCAAAGCGTCACCCGGTGCCGGCCATTTAAGCCTTGAAGACATAGTGAGAAACC
>DASVMB010000271.1:0-3064 GCA_036384575.1 Bacillota bacterium | reverse complement strand
ATACCGCGGGGATTCGCCGTAAATCCAAGGTCGAGGAGTCGGTGGAGTATTATAGCGTGCTTCGAGCTCTAAGAGCAATGGAACGTTCGGATGTGGTCATTCTGGTGGTGGATGCCACAACTAACCTGACCGAACAGGATTTAAAGATCGCCGGTCTCATTAAAGATGCGGGTAAGGCATGTATTATCGGGATCAACAAATGGGATTTGGTGGAGAAGAACGAAAAAACCACTGAGGAATATAGCAAAAAAATCCGGAATGATCTTGAGTTTATGGACTATGCGCCGCTTGTCTTCATTTCGGCTGTCACCGGGGAAAGATTGAACCGGATGATGGATTTGGTGGATCAGGTAATGGCCAATTACTCGCTTGCAATATCCACTAACCATTTGAACCAGCTGATCGGGGAGGCGACGGCATTGCATAACCCTCCTTCCAATAAAGGACGGCCTTTTAAAATTTACTATACCCAACAGGTGAAGACCAAACCGCCCACTTTTCTTTTTACTGTGAACGATCCCGATGGTTTTCACTTTTCTTACCGGAGATATCTTGAGAACAGACTACGTGAAACCTTCGGTTTCATCGGTACCCCGTTACGTTTCCAGATTCGGACGGGTAAGGCCGAAAAATGAGGTTACAGGAGCGACAACATGTTATTGGGTATAGCTATCCTAATCGGCTGTTATCTCTTGGGTTCCATTACCACCGGAGATATTGTGGCAGCCATTAAAAAAGTCAATCTCCGCAACCAGGGCAGCGGGAACATAGGGGCGACCAATGCCTTTCGTACCATGGGTTCTGTTTCAGGGGCAATCGTACTCGTTGGTGATGCCCTGAAGGGTGTAATCGCAGTTATATTGGGGAGTCTTATCCCAAAATTCCATGGGTTTGATCCGGCTATCATCGCGGGTGTTCTGGTTATTGCAGGACATAATTGGCCCATTTTCGCCAATTTTCGTGGTGGAAAAGGCATCGCTACCTCGTTGGGGGTAATCATCGCCCTGACACCGCTCAGCCTGATTGTGATAATTCCTGCATGGATCATTGTATTTCTTTGCTTTGGCTATGTCTCGTTAGCTTCAATCATGGCAGCGGTTTTTTATCCAGTGGGGGTATATTTCTTCTACCAAATTGATCCTTATAAAATTGGTTTTTCCATCCTCATCGCCGTTTTGGCTTTATACCGGCACCGGTCCAACTTTAAGCGGCTGGCAACCGGTGAGGAACACCGAATCCTTTATCAAAACAGAAAGGGAGCGACCAAAAAATGATCGGCGTGATCGGTGCGGGCGGCTGGGGTACGGCGCTGGCCAAATTCTGCTCAGAAAAAAAATATCCGGTGAAACTCTGGGTACGTGAACCGGAGGTAGTTGCAGAAATCAATGAACTCCATACCAATCATACCTTCCTTCCCGGAGTGGAGCTACCTCCGGAAGTGGTGGCAAGTAACTCCCTGGAAGAGGTGATCTCGGGAAATCGTTTCCTAATCACCGCAGTCCCAAGCCAATGGTTACGTCCGGTAGCCAAACAAATGGCGGCACTCGTCGATCCCCAAACCATCATCGTCAGCGTCACCAAAGGGCTTGAGATCCAAAGTCTTGCCACAATGACCACGGTACTCACCGAGGAATTGCCCATGCTCGATCCGAATGCCATCGTTGCTCTGTCAGGCCCTAATCACGCAGAAGAAGTGGCACGACAGGTTCCTTCGGCAACCGTCGTGGCTACTCCGGTACTTCGATATGCCCAGGAGGTCCAAGATTTACTCATTTCGCCCTTGTTCAGGGTTTACACCAATCCGGATCGCACCGGGATTCAACTGGCCGGCGCTCTCAAAAATGTCATAGCTCTAGCGGCAGGGATCTCCGATGGATTGGGATTTGGAGATAACACCAAAGCTGCGCTTGTAACAAGAGGTTTGGTGGAGATGGCCCGTTTGGGAACGGCCATTGGAGCTCAAGCCCCTACATTCTCGGGGCTGGCCGGGATTGGCGATCTGTTTGTTACCGCTTCCAGTGTACACAGTAGAAATTCCTGGGCCGGCCGGGAGCTCGGAAAAGGGAGGAGTTGGGCTGAAATCTCCGCTTCCACCAAAATGGTGGTGGAGGGGGTTGCCACTGCCCAAGCAGCCCGGCAATTGGCGGTTCGGCATGGAATTGAGATGCCTATCACTGAGATTACGTACCAGATTTTATTTGAAAATCTATCCCCCCGCGAAGGGGTGAGCATTTTAATGGAACGGATGCGCACCCATGAGATGGAAGAAGTTGTGGCTGCGACTTATGCCTGGTTATAATTGGATATAAATGTATCGAGAACGGACCGATATGAAACGCCGAGATCATTCCTTTCATTTATTGACTGTTATCATAAGAATTCTTATTATAACGGCAGGTATCAATTTGTCATTCCCTGCCTGGGCTGCAAGTGCCGCTTCTCCTATCCTTCGAGTCGGAAATGATTTTTCGTTATCCGGACCAACCATATTATGGAAACAGGCCTCGGCCATGATGCTTGAGGAAGAGATGCTGCTTGATGAAGGGAAACAGGCTAGTCTAAAAGTCTATTTACTCTATAATGACACCTCTTTATTATGGGGATTTGATATCCAGGGGTTGGGCCCTGACTATCCCGATGACTATTCACCGGATTTCTCCGGGAGCGATCATGTAAAACTTCAATTTATCCTGAGGGTCAAAAGCCAAGATTATCCGGGATCAATCCTTATTCTACCCGATAGTATCTTCCAAACGCCGCTTGTGACACCGGATTATTCTTACTATCAGGAGCATTCCGGCCTTCCGGGCTATGGAATTGGTGCGGCATCAATTAAAGAGGGTGAAGGAGTCTTCATCATGCTGGCCATACCGTATACTGCCCTTGGGTCCGGTATTCCCGCGGCCGGCGATTCAATTGATTTCAAGATCGGGTTCGTGCTTGCGGGTTCAGGGCAGGAAAACTGGACGCTATGGGTTCCTACCCCGGGAGATTCCCGGGAATATGATACCGCCAAATTTGAGTAAGGTAAATTTGATTTTCGTGGAATTTTTGTGGTGACGGT
>DASVMB010000270.1:0-3090 GCA_036384575.1 Bacillota bacterium | reverse complement strand
AAGTCCCACAAAGCGGGCGATCTCCCCGATGGTGATCCGCCGGGAATAATTCCTGGAGATAAACTCCTGGGCCTTCCCAAGGTACAGCCCTCTCCGGTTGATATTTTCATCGGGTCCCCGTCCCGCGGTACCCTCCCGTTCCCTCGAATCAATCAAGCACGCCAAAAACTGATACAGCAAACCGAGCAACTGCAACTCCCTGCCCCGTTGCATTCCGGATGCAGCAGCCATCGCCCGGAAGTAGTCATCTACCTGCTGGTCCCGATCATAACGAAAGACGGGATGATCCTCGTCCAGTCCGGCGGTTTCCAGGTAACCCTTGGCTTTCAGGCCCTGAAAGCCAACCCAGGAGTAATGCCATGGGTCTGAGGCATCGGCCTGATAGTACGTGATGATTCCGGGACAGATCAAAAAGCCCTGTCCCTGGCCGAGATGGTAGGTTCGCCCTCCGGCTTGAAAGAATCCGTATCCGTTATGAACAAAATGAATCAGGAAATGGTCGCGGACCGCCGGACCATAGGCATGTCCGGGGGCGCATTTTTCAGTGCCGCAATGGTACACACTGAGATCAATGGCTGCTTGATACTCCAAAGCAAAGTGATCCGCCATGACTCCTCCTGTAACTTACCGTGATATGCGGGTTTATATTTATTATACAACATGATGCCATATTTGGATCACATGGTGCCATTTCTATTTTGCCCGTTTGATCTTACAATTTGAGTATTGGAATCGCTTGCCAAAAGTATCGTTCCCAACATCTTTTCTACGAAAGGAGTAGTTTCATTGGCTAAAATCGCCTTTATCGGCGCAGGTAGTTTTGGTTTTACCCGCGGGCTGGTCCGCGACATCCTTTCTTTCCCGGCCTTTGCCGACAGTACCATCGCCTTGATGGATATCGATACCGAGCGGCTCAATTCGATCAAAAAGGCTGTGGACCGGATCGTGGCGGAAGGTCATTACCCCGCCAAGATAATTGCCACCACTGACCGGGCCGAGGCTCTCCGAGGCGCCGACGGCGTCCTCTGTACCATCTTGGCCGGAGGGATCGATATCTGGCGCCATGATATCGAGATTCCCAAAAAATACGGGGTCGATATCAATGTCGGAGATACCCGGGGTCCGGCAGGAATCTTCCGGGCGCTGCGCACCATCCCGGTGATGCTTGATATTTGCAAGGATATCGAACGTTACTGCCCTGATGCTCTTTTCCTCAACTATACCAACCCCATGGCCATGCTCTGCCGGGCGATGCAGGGGCAGAGCAAGGTGAAGGTCACCGGCTTATGCCATAGCGTGCAGGGGACAGCCGCGATGCTGGCCAAATGGATCGGCGCGCCCCTCGACGAGATCAGCTATCTTAGCGCCGGCATCAACCACCAAGCCTGGTATCTTGAGTATAAGTGGAAAGGCGTCGATGCCTATCCCCTGATTCGCAAGGCAATCCTGGAACGGCCGGAGATATACAATGAAGAGCAAGTGCGCAATGAGATGTTCCTGCACCTGGATTATTACGTCACCGAATCCAGCGGACATAATTCCGAGTATAACGCCTGGTTCCGGAAACGCCCCGATCTGATTGAGAAGTATTGCATCCACGGAACCGGCTGGAATCCGGGGGAATATGCTTATATCCTCAACGATTATTTAAAACGGGAAACCAGCTGGAAACAGGATATCGAAAAATGGCTTGAGGAGCCGGTCGACCTGAAACGCGGCCAGGAATACGCCGCCTCTATTTTCAACGCGGTCTTCGGGGACGGAACTCCCTTTGAATTCAACGGTAACGTCCGGAATTTCGGTTTGATCGACAATCTCCCCGTTGGCTGTTGCGTAGAGGTGCCGGTTTTGGCCTCGAGGCGCGGACTGAATTCGATCCATGTGGGCCCGCTACCCGAACAGCTGGCGATTCTGAATAATATCAACGCCCGTTGTGAGGAGTTAGCCGTGGAAGCGGCCATTCTTGGAGATCCCCGGAAGGTCTTTTACGCGGTTTACAACGACCCCTTGACCTCGGCAGTACTTAGCCTGGACGAAATTCAGAGGATGGTCGAGGAGATGCTTCGCGTCAATGCCCCATATCTGCCGCAATTCAAACAATTAACCTGATTTTCCAGAGCATGGTAAAAAAGGGGTTGTCCTGAGGACAGCCCCTTTTTGGATTTCTGTTGGGAACGCCATACTAATTAAATGGTAAAAACCTGCAACTAATTTGCCGCTTCCTCCGTTATGTAATATGTTATGAGGTTCGGTTCATGGTGTACATCACGCGTGCTTGGACTCAAAACCCACCGTAACAAAGGAGTTTGATGGTTTTAAATCGAATATTGTTTCACCATTATCCCAAACTTTTGATATTTATTGCAAATATCCTAAGCGATTACACTAAAGCACACGGGAGGGAGAATATTTGATTCAGGTAGAAAACGTTACCAAGCGTTACGGTCAGCATGTGGCCGTGGAACAATTGAATTTCACCGTGAACCGCGGCGAGATTCTGGGATTTCTTGGTCCCAACGGCGCCGGGAAGAGTACCACGATGAACATCATCACCGGTTATATCTCGGCCACGGAGGGCACGGTCAAAGTGGACGGCCGGGATATCCTGGAGGATCCGCAGGCTGTGAAGGAGAAAATCGGGTATTTACCGGAGTTTCCGCCGCTCTACCCGGAGATGACCGTTCAGGAGTATCTGGATTTTGTATGCGAGATCAAAAAAGTTCCTGAAACCGACAGGCAAGAAAACCTCGAGCGGATCGTGGAGACGGTCAAAATCGGCGAGGTAAAAAACCGTCTGATTAAAAACCTTTCCAAGGGATACAAACAACGGATCGGCCTGGCCCAAGCTTTGGTGGGCAACCCCGAGGTGCTGATCCTGGATGAGCCGACCGTCGGTTTGGATCCCAAACAGATTATCGAGATCCGCAATCTCATTAAAGAGTTGGGCAAGGAACATACGATCATCCTTAGCTCTCACATCCTGCCCGAAGTCAGCGCAGTTTGCGAACGGGTCATCATCATCAATAAGGGAAAGATTGTGGCTAGCGATACCCCTGCCAATCTCGCGAAGAGTTTGGCGGCCAGCAGCAA
>DASVMB010000269.1:0-5648 GCA_036384575.1 Bacillota bacterium | reverse complement strand
TAGCGCGGCTGATCTGTCTCCAGCCCAAAAAAATGGATTAGAAATACATTTTGTATCCTTATCTTTTACTTTAGACGGTAAAACCTACCATTGTGGAGTTGATATCCAATCAGATGAATTTTACCGGTTGTTAGAGTCATCCAAAAGTTTTCCCAGTACCTCTCAACCTTCCGCCGGAGAGTTTGCTGGGCTTTACCGCCGCCTGGCGGAGACCGATGCTGAGATTCTTTCCTTCCATATCTCTTCCGGCCTGAGCGGCACGATCAATGCCGCCCGAATTGGGGCTGCAGCGGTCCCGGAGGCGGATGTAACGTTGGTGGATACGAAGACGCTTTCCGGAGCGCAAGGTTGGCAGGTTGAGGCTGCCGCTAAAGCCGTTAAGGCCGGTTGGTCCAAAGAAAGAATTTTAACGATGGTTAAGGAGATTAGTGACGCCACTGAGACTATTTTTACTTTGCCGTCTTTGAAATACCTGATTCACGGCGGCAGGATCAATCATTTAAAGGGATTACTCGCCTCAATCTTAAATATCATGCCGATCATTGGGGTCGAAAAGGAAGGCGGAACCTATGTGCAACGCGGTAAGGTTCGGACCATGGCCGCGGCGTTTAGCGAGATGGTGGAACTGGTAAAGGAGCGGCATACCCCGGGAAGCCTGCTCCGTTTGCAAATACTTCATGGCAACAACGCCGCCGGAGTGGAGTTATTAAAACAAAAACTGGAACGGCTTTATAAATGTAATTGGTTGCCGTCCGGCATGATCGCGCCGGCTTTGGGCGCTCATACCGGACCGGGACTGGTAGGACTGATCTTCGCCTCTGAATCCGTCTTTCCAATAATTGCGTAGCTTATGAGAACCGACCAACACAATACCTTGCGCGATACATACCGTGTTTACTCCTATGAGGGAGCGATAGGTAGGGGAGTTCAGGGCATTCGGGTTACTCTCTTTTTGCGGATGCAAAGAGAGGGCAAGGGTGAGTCGATTCATTTCCCCCCGTACCTGAAACAACTAACTAAGTGGTCATTCACAACCCCGATGGCTTCCAGGTGGGCGTAGATGGTGACGGAACCCAGGAATTTAAAACCGCGTTTTTTGAGATCCTGGCTGATCCGGTCGGACAATTCGGTGGTCACCGGGACCTCGCTCTGTGTCTTGAAAGAATGGAGAACCGGCTTAAAATTGACGAAGCCCCAGATATAGTTGTCAAAAGAGCCGAATTCCTTTCGGATCGCAAGAAACATCCGTGCATTATGGATGGCCGCTTCGATTTTCCGGCGATTGCGGATGATCCCCGGAAAACCCATGATCCGTTCCATGTCCTTCTCGCCATATCCGGCTATCTTATGGTAATCGAAGTCCTCCAAAGCCTCACGGAAAATCTCCCGCTTTTGCAGCACAATGAACCAGCTCAGTCCGGCCTGCATTGCCTCAAGAGTCAAAAATTCAAAATGTTGCCGCTCATCGTGGACTGGGGTGCCCCATTCCTTGTCGTGATATTCGATGAGCAGGGGGTGGCCCAGACACCAGGGACAGCGGGTGGGGGAAGATGAAGGTTGGTTCATTCTAAAATACCTCGGTATAGATTATTTGCTATACTATTTATTTTTATCTTTTTTTCGAATATACGCCATGAGATTGTAATCTCCTTCCTTGAGCCCTGTGACAGATGCCAAAGAAATGTCCGGTATAGCCCAGGTTGTCCCTTCGAATTGTGAAGTGTGAAACAAAACCCGAAAACTTCACCCTTCACATTTCAAACTTTTTTATGCCCCGGCAGGGCGCGCCTTCTTTGGAAGGCGACCGCGCCAACAAAGTTGGCGTGCACCCTTTTAAATGCCCAATTGTTTGGGGGCGTTTTTTGAGTTCGGAGCTTTGAGGTTACCCTCTTTTTGCGGATGCAAAGAGAGGGCGAGGGTGAGTCGTAGCAGTGACACAATCAGGCTACTCCTCCCTCGCAGGTCGCGCTTTATTAAGCGCGCGGAGCAAGAGGTAGGTGGGCGAGAATGAGTTCAAATATTAACCTTAGAGGGTTAATATTTGCCACTTAACCTTGACACGTTAATTGAAATCGTTTATCTTTAAAGGGAAAGGAGGGGTTCAATGGACCTCGTAGCGAATGGCTGGTTTTTTGTTACGGTTGTTCTCGGCGCCGAATATGGAATGAAAGAATTTTTTGAGCTTTTACCCGCTTCACTATTAAAAAAGAAACGCATTTATTGGTTATACCGTTTGCTACATTGGGCTCTTCTCACATGTCTGCTGGGCGTCTTTTTTACGTCCCCGTATCCCTGGTTTATCTGGCCCCTAACTTCCTTGGGAGCCTCTCTTTTGGGATCGGTTGAATTGGTTGGACAATTATTGGAGCAAAGATTACGAAAGGTTATCCAGGCCAATAGTTATTTCTCCCAATTTCTCCTCATGCTCATTGAAGGTTGGGTGGCCTTTCAGACGGCCATGATGATTCGGTGCCGAACGGGAAAACTTTTAACCTCATTTATCGATAGTTTTCAAGTACATTTTGGAACAGAACATCCGTTTACCGGGGGCGAAATGCTGGCTGTATGCGCGGTGGTGATCTTGCTTGCCTATCCGGTGAATTATGTGATTCGCTGGTTAGTCAGTAAATCAAAAGATAACACCCTCCCGGAGTTGATCATTTGCTATCAGGGTCCGGATAGATCAGTTCAGGAGCCTGTTACCGTATCCGAAGTTAATCCGGCCGATACTTCTCCATCTCCGAGTATTGAGACAATCCGGGCGGGTCGGGTCATCGGGATCTTGGAACGCTGGTTAATCATGGTTTTAATGCTCAGTGGGCAATACGCAGGTATCGGATTCGTACTGACCGCCAAATCGATCGCCCGGTTCAAGAATTTTGATCAGGAGCAGTTTGCAGAGTATTATTTAATGGGCACGCTGTATAGCGCGCTATTTGCGATTGGTTTGAGTTTGATCTTAATCAACTTGGGGTGAAGGTTATGGCCTTCCGGTATATCGCCTTAAAAACGGATATGATCCATTCCCGGGCTTTACATGAACGGGATAAGATCCAGGAATTGTTTTTTGCAGCGGCCGATCGAATCAATACGGATTTCGGTTCATGCTTTGAATCGGGATTCATTATTACCCACGGTGATGAGGCACAAGCCCTTATCAGAAGGGAGGCTGCGGCTTCGGTTTATCCAATTATCGAGTCATTGGTTGAAATGATGAAGCCGGTGGAGTTGCGTTTCGGCTTGGGATGGGGGACATTAAGCACCAAAATGCAGAAAATGGCCATCGGAATGGACGGTGAGGCTTGGCAAAACGCCAAGGAGGCGATTGATATCGCGCGTAAATCCCGCCGCTGGGTTTGCTTCCGGGGCTTTTCGTTCGAAATGCAGAAGGGGCTGGAGTCTTTAGCCAATTTGCTCCTATTTATCCACGGGCACTGGACTCCCGAACAGTTGCAAGCGATAGGGCCCATCCGGACAGGTCAAACCCAGGCTACCATCGCCAAGACGCTTCATGTGACGGAAGCGGCGATATCCAAAAGGCTTTCGGCCGCGGGATGGCGGGAGTATCAAGATGGACGGGAAGCTTTGCAGGAATTAATGACGAAAGTAGTATTAACCCTGGAAAGTTAAGAACGGTAGGTTAACCTTGGGAGTTTATGTTTTAAACTTATTTTGCTCCCGCTTTCTTCAGCATTGCCATCATCACGGAGTCATTTTTTTCCTCGGCCCAGCGTAATGGAGTCATCCCGGCTCCATCCCGAATATTCGGATCGGCCCCCTTGGCAATCAATAGCGCAACAACTTCGGGATTGCCACTGGAAACCCCGTAATGCAGGGGAGTTGCCCCGGCATTATCCCGGACGTTGATTGATGCTCCTTTTTCCAGCAAGAACTCGACAAATCCCAGATTACCGGAAAGCGCGGCGGAATGAAGCGCAGTTTGGTTACCGGCCATTGAATTATCAAAGCAATTCTTTTGGTTTACGTCTGCACCCCGTTTGATCAAAAGTTCCGCGATCTGCCGGTCTTCCGTTGAGAAATTTTCATGACAGTTGGTCACAAAAAAATACAATGGTGATCGATCAACCTCATTTTTGATGTCGACCATGGCCCCTTTATTCAGAAGAAGATTAACCAGCGCGACTTGTTTATGGACCAAAGCATAATAGAGTGGCGTTTCGCCATCTTTTTGCCGCGTATTAACATCCAAACCTTTGCCGAGAAGGTACTCCACCATGGTGGAACTCCCCTGATCGACCGCAGCATGGAGCAATGAATCCTCATTATCGGGGTAACGGACTTTTACCGAGGCGCCCCGTTCAATAAGGTTCATCACCCGGTTATAGTCCTTGTTTGCCATCGCAAAAAGCACTGCCTCGTCCAGCTCTTTTTGAGTCTGAGCCGGAGTCCCCTTTGAGCCGGAGGATGATTTCCCCGTAGCCATCAACATCTCGGCGAGGTCGTTATATTGGTACATGGAGGCGTAATAGGCGGCGGTATATCCTTCTTTATCCTTGGCATTGACATCGGCTCCCTTGTCGATCAATAACTGGACCACTTGCTGGTTCCCGCTCATCGCCGCACAGATCAGGGGAGTGAACCCGCTTTTATTTTTGCTGTTGACATCGGCGCCTTTAGAGATGAGAAATGATGCGATCTCGGTTTGCCCTCCGCTTGCAGCAGACATTAACGGCGTTACACCGTTTTGATCCCTGGCATTAACATCGGCTCCTTGTGCTACCAATTGCTTTACAGTTTCAAAGTCCCCTTGAGCGAACAAGATTAGCTGTTGATCAAGTTCCTGGTTGGCGGCGATTGAGACTCCCATGGTAACACCGAATAGCAGGGTGATAACAGATAACATTACACCCCATTTTCTCATGCGGATTCCTCCTTGGGCTCAATAGGATCTCAGTTAATCAAATGGATAACCAAAGATCAAGCGAGAGTAATTTATGGGGTACCTTTATTGGACCCGGATAAATTCGACCCGGCGGTTTAAGGCCTTGCCGTCCGCTGTTTTATTATCGGTGATGGGCTCACTGTCGCCTTTTCCGGAAGTCTGTAACCGGTCGGCCGGGACCTTAAAACGGGAAATCAAATACTCTTTTACGTTATCCGCCCGGGTAAGCGAAAGTTTTTGATTGTTTTCCACAGTTCCGGTATTATCGGTGTGGCCGACAATCATCAATTTCACATCGGGATTATCCTGGAGGACGCCGGCAATCTGTTTTAAAACCGAATAGGATTCCTCCTTAATTTGCGCCATTCCCGGGTCAAAGCGTATCCCATGGGAGATGTACTTCCCCTGTTTCAGGAGCTCACCGCCGATATCCGGTATCCCTGTAGCTACCGTAAAATCTTTCACTCTCAGGGAAGCGTCGCTTAGAAATCCGATCCGTAGCTTCGTCGGCATCACCGGATTGAAACCGGTGGTGTTCATGGCCAGGATTTTATTCACATATAGCTGAGTCCTTTGGTTTTGAATGGTTAAGGCGATTTGTACCGCTTCGTTACTCGTATAAAAATCTTTATTCGACCCGTTGTCCGGTAGCGGTTCCCCCTTAAAACTCCCTTGATAGAAGATACCATTTGCCCCAACGTCAATAAATGATTGATACTCTTGTGCCTCGTTATCCAGAAATAAC
>DASVMB010000268.1:0-4270 GCA_036384575.1 Bacillota bacterium | reverse complement strand
TGGTCATATTGGTTCCCGCGGTTCGCGGTATCTTCGGCGGGGTGGGATTAAGCCTGTTGACCGGCGGCATCATTTTGGCGATCATGATTCTCCCGACCATCATTAGCATCTCCGAGGATTCCCTCCGGGCAGTGCCCAAGGATTACAAGGAGGCTTCCCTGGCTTTGGGGGCGACGCATTGGCAGACAATCTATAGAGTTTTGGTGCCGGCGGCCCGGTCGGGAATTACCGCAGGGGTCATCCTGGGAATGGGCCGGGCAATCGGGGAAACCATGGCGGTGATCATGATCACCGGCAATACCCCGCTTATACCCAAATCCATTTTGGAACCCGGCGCTACTTTAACCGGGACCATCGGCATGGAATGGGCGTACGCCTCGGGCGAGCATGCTCAGGCCCTTTTTACAGTGGGAATCTTTCTGTTTATCTTGATCATCATCATCAACTCTACTGCGTTGTGGTTTTCTCAAAGGAAGGTGAACCGATCTTGAAATCATCTTCTGCAAACATGCAACGGGCTGCCTTCATCCTTTTATGGTGCACGGCGGTAGTCACCATAGGCTGTTTGGTACTGATTGTGGTTTTTATATTAAGGAAGGGGTTTCCTTCCATCAATTGGGAGTTCCTTACCGCTTTTCCCAAGAACATGGGAAGGGAGGGCGGGATTTTTCCCACGATTGTCGCGTCATTATATCTGACCATTGTGTCTCTAATTATCGCGGCCCCGATAGGAGTCGGCGCGGCGATCTATCTGACCGAGTATACCCGGGAGGGCTGGTTGACCCGGGTGATCCGTTTCGCCACCGAGACTTTGGCGGGAGTCCCTTCGATCATCTTCGGTCTGTTCGGTTTCGCTTTTTTGGTCACCTTCATGCATTTGGGATTTTCAATTCTATCCGGTGCGATCACCCTGGCTCTCATGTTACTGCCGACCATCATCCGCACCTCGGAGGAGGCTATTAAAACGGTACCCGCCTCATATCGTGAGGGCAGTCTGGCCCTGGGAGCAACTCAATGGACCACCATTGCCAAGGTAGTCATACCTGCGGCCCTGCCGGGTATTGTAACCGGGCTGGTTTTAAGTGTTGGCCGGGCAATCGGCGAAACGGCAGCAGTCTGGTTGACTGTCGGCGGCGCCTTGCGTTTACCGTTCTCAGTCATGGATTCGGCCCGGCCGATGACGTTACATCTCTACACCTTGGCTGCGGAGGGTTTGTCATTACCCCGGGCTTACGCTACAGCCAGCGTCTTAATCATCACCATCTGGATCATTAATTCCGTCGCCGATATTTTAATGTACCGGGTCATGTCGCGGCTCAGGGGATGAACTAGGGAACAGGCAACTGGCAATAGGCAACAGTACTTAGGTAATCTTTTGTCCTCGATCGATTGTTATGGATAAAATCAAAAGTTAAAGGCAGTGGTTTACCCCTGTTGCCTGTTGCCCCGCGCCCATTGGGCGCGATCCCTATTGCCTACTTCTAAGGAGGCTTACCAATGGATATCAAAATCAAGGCGGAAGACTTTAGTCTATACTACGGTGATTTTCAGGCATTACAGGCTATCAATATGCCAATTTTTTCCCGAACGGTCACCGCGTTAATCGGGCCATCAGGTTGCGGCAAAACCACCTTTCTCCGTTCACTGAACCGGATGAATGATTTAATTGATAATGTGAGGGTGGAGGGGCGGGTTTACCTGGATGACAAGGAGATATACGAACCCAAACAAGATGTGGTTACCCTGCGTAAAAGGGTGGGCATGGTTTTCCAACGGCCCAATCCTTTTCCGATGTCAATCTACGACAATATCACTTATGGGCCACGAATTCATGGTATCAAGGACAAGACCTTACTGAATGAGATCGTCGAACGGAGCCTGCAGGGAGCGGCACTTTGGAATGAAGTAAAAGATCGGCTCCATTCGCCGGCACTCCGGCTTTCCGGCGGCCAACAACAAAGATTGTGTATTGCCAGGTTACTGGCAGTGGAACCGGAGGTATTGCTGATGGATGAACCGGCATCAGCTTTGGATCCGATTTCCACCGCCAAGATTGAAGATTTGATCACCGAATTGAAACAGAATTATTCTATTGTGATTGTTACCCACAATATGCAACAGGCGGCGCGGGTCTCGGAATATCTGGGTTTCTTTCTCCTGGGCCGGTTGGTAGAGTTCGGCCCCACCGAGACGGTGATGACCAATCCCGCGGAGAAGCAAACTGAGGATTATTTGACCGGCCGTTTCGGTTAAGGATGAGGGATATTACTGGAATAGGGACTGGATCTTGGATATAATTAGAATAACGAATAGGTGGTGATCGGAATGACAAGGGAAGGCTTGGACAGATCGCTCCGTGATTTACAGCAGGGGTTGTTACGTATGGGAAGTATGGTTGAAGAAGCCATACATCTGGCGGTTGAATCCTTGGCCAAGCAGGATCTGCAACTGGCACAGAGAATTATTGACGGCGACGATGCCATCGACACGCTTTCGCTCGCCATTGAAGAGGATTGCATCCGGTTGATCGCTTTACAGCAACCCATTGCCAAGGATTTGAGGGTTATCACCACGGTTTTAAAGACAGTGACTGATCTGGAACGAATCGCCGACCATGCCACCAATATCGCCGAGATAACCCAAAGGATTGGTACGGCGGAATTAATCAAGCCGTTGATCGATATCCCGGAAATGGCCCGTTTGGTCGAAGCGATGGTGCATGACAGCCTCAAAGCCTTCGTGGATCGAGACGTTGATCTGGCCAAGGCAACCTGTCTCAAGGATGAGGAGATTGATAGGATCTTTGAGGGTCTCCTGAATGAGTTGACCGATTTCGCCATGGCCGGGGATGATCCGAAGCGGGTAGCCCAGGCGATGAGTCTAGTATTTGCCGCTCGGTATCTGGAACGAGTCGGCGATCATGCCACCAACATCGGCGAACGTGTGATCTATCTGGTTACAGGGAGAAGAGAGCGTTACTGATTGTCGGGTTTCTCTCGTTCGCGTTGCGAACGCGCCCACGCGCGTGATTAATCCCATGGAGGAACAGGGATGGCGAAACGGATTCTGATTATTGATGATGAACCGATGATCGTGGAGTCGGTCAGTTACAATCTGAAACAGCAAGGTTACGAAGTCATCGCGTCTGGTGACGGTGAAACCGGCCTGAAACTCGCTCAATCGGAAACCGTAGATCTGATCTTGCTTGATTTGATGCTTCCAGGCATTGACGGCCTTGAAATCTGCCGGATACTCCGGCAACATTCCGAGGTGCCAGTCATCATGCTGACTGCCAAGGAAGCGGAGATTGACCGGGTTCTCGGCCTGGAACTCGGGGCCGACGATTATATTACGAAACCCTTTAGTATGCGGGAATTGCTGGCGCGGGTCAAATCGGTCCTGAAACGGACCGCAGCCTCGGGAGGAAACTATACCGGCCAGTCTCAAACGATTAATTCGGGGGAGCTAATGATCGATCCGCTTGGCCATGAAGTAACTTTGGGCGGCCGGACAGTTAATTTGACGAGTAAGGAGTTTGAATTGCTCCGGATCCTGGCTACCCATCCCGGGCAGGTATTAACCAGGGAACAATTATTGAATTTGGTCTGGGGAAGTGATTTTTTTGGGGACGACCGGACGGTAGACGTTCACATCCGCTGGCTCCGGGAGAAGATCGAGACGGATCCCGGAGATCCCACCTATATTCTTACGGTCCGGGGAGCGGGCTATAAATTTAGGAAATAGAGGCCAGCATGAAATTCAGGACCCGGCTCTTTCTTTTTTATATCGGCGCTGTGGGCTGCATCGCCGCGGCGCTTGCGGTGTATTCCATCAGCTTCGAGGAACGACAGATGTATCAAAGTCTGCACGAGCAGTTGGTCGTCGACGCCCGGCTAATCACCGGGAGTTTTGCCGACCCTTTGATACTCCGGGACAGTCTTCGGACTAACCGGATAGTGGCTGATATCGCCCGTAAAACCAAACTGCGGATTACGGTTATCGCAGCGGACGGCCGGGTGTTGGGGGATTCTTCCCAAGACTACACCCGGATGCCGAACCACCGTAACCGTCCTGAAGTGCGGACCGCCTTTCTGGGGGGTGAGGGTTTTATTACCCGCTACAGCCAGACGTTGAAGGAGACGTTGATCTATTCAGCTCTGCCGGTACAACTGGAGAATGGTACAATCATCGGGGTGGTTCGGGTCGCAAAAAGCCTGAGCCAGGTCAAACGGCAGCTACTCCGGATCCGGGCTTTGATAGCCGGCGGTAT
>DASVMB010000267.1:0-4719 GCA_036384575.1 Bacillota bacterium | reverse complement strand
CTTTAACAATATGACCCACGAAATCAGAACGCCGCTTACGACAATCATTGGTTATGCGGACATCATCGAAAAACTGGACACGAAAGAAGAACGAAGCGATTGTCTCCAATATATTCAAACTGAGGGAAAGCGACTGCTGCGCTTGATTAACGACCTGTTTCGCCTATCCAAATTGAACACATATACTTTAACCTTGAGCCAGGTTCAATGCAGTTTGGAGAGGATCTTGCAGGAAACAGCGGAAATAGTCAGGTACAAGGCAAATAAGTATGGAATTGTGATCAATACTTCAATCAAGACAAATGTTAAATTGAAGGCGGATAAGGATAAACTTAAAGAAGTCCTGCTAAACTTGGTTGACAATGCGATTTTACATAGCAAATCCCCGCAAATAGATATCATGCTATCCATCAGGGAAAAAGAAGCCTTGATTGAAGTTAAGGATTACGGGCAGGGTATCGGGGCCGAGCAAATGGAGAAGATTCGCCAAAAGTTTTCCGGTTGCCCGATTAATTCGATATATGACCAAGCGGGCCACGGTTACGGCTTGCTTGTTTCAAAGAGTATCATTGAGGCGCATGGCGGCAGTCTGGAGATAGACAGTACGGAAGGAACGGGGACAACGGTCAGAGTAAGATTACCAATAATGAAAGGTGAAGCTTAATGCGTAATCATCTGTTCATTATCGGCTTGGTCTTTTGTTGTATCGTTTTTTTGCTTTACGGGTTAATTACGTATTGGGATTTCGTCATCGCTGACTTTGGTATTGCCGTGGATAAGGCGGTAGTCATTCCGGACAATCATAAGGTGGATGAATTGATTGCCAAGAATACACCGGTTAGGGTAGAAATTGTTGATGAACGATGGGGAAAGACAGTCATCGAAGATCCTGTAATCCTCTTCAACATCTGGAATTTACTGCGCGAGCCTAAAACCGTTCCCAGTAAATACCTGGTCAACCGGAACCGGATCAATGGGTATATCTATTTTTATGACGGCAGTAAACAATTTTTTAGTATATCCGATCAGTTTCAATTGGGTGATTCAGTCATCGAAAATAGTGAAACGGAAGAGCTGGATGTAAATAAATTATACCGCATCCTCCAGTATAATTTGGCGTCACAACAGAACCTGATAAAGATGGTGGAGACGGCCGATGCGGTTTATCTTTATAAAGCCAACGATTTTTTCGATCCGGAATCGGATAGGATGTTGAAGCTTACCGGGAAAATCAAGCAGCAATTTCTGCCGTACATTGCAAAATCCCATAAAGTTGTTGACAGTAATGAGCTCAATCATTTTTTACTGGATGGCGACTCATCTCCGCTTTTCCATATTGCCCTATCTTTCAAAGAAGGAGACTCTGTAAGATTGGTTATCATCTCCGTATTGTCGGATAAGTATTTTAATGTGATGGATATGAGTTATATTGACAGGAATATTATTTATTTTGAAGGGCCTTTGGGTGATTTCTGCAAGGAGATATTTGACACTCCATTCGCGATGATGGAAATCGGGCCTTAGTTTATCATTTAAAATGACTATCCATTTAGCTCAGGATAAACCTTGACATCTCAAGCCACTGGTTAAAACCAGTGGCTGTAATAATTCTTACCGGTTAAAACCGGTATTGTTCGTTTCTTTTTATTGCAAAGCACAGATCATTTCATCTTAATTCAAACGGGTTTTGGATGGCTCCGGTCAGCGAATTCCCTTAAAGATCTCTTGGAGTCTCACTTGATGCCGTTCATTATCAAAACTCCAATAGGTAAATAGCGGCGTGCCGAAAACATTTTTTACCGGCACAAATCCCCAATAGCGCGAATCGTAGGAGATATCGCGGTTATCACCCATTACAAACAGATGGTTTGGAGGAACCGTTACGGGACCGAAATTCCGGCTTACCGGATTCTCGCCAACGGAATCATCAAAATGGGCATAGGGTTCATTCAGAACCTGGCCATTAATGGATACTGATTCTCCTTTCACCTGGACTTCTTCTCCGGGCAAGCCAATGACCCGTTTCACGAAATTCTGCCGCTCATCAACCGGATATTTAAAGATAACGATATCCCCGCGCTGTATCTTTTTAAATCCCGGAAGTTTTATTTTCGAGAATGGAAAGAATCCGCCGTAAATGGATGGTAAAGCAATGTAACGGGTATTGGTCATGATGGTCGGCTCCATCGACCCGGATGGTGTATCATAACCGGCTATCACGAAAGGTTGAATGATGAAAAAAGTTAGGCCGAAAAGCAATACCAGTGAACGGAGTTCCCAAAGGCAGCGAACGAACCACGGACTTTCGGAGAGCGGCTTTTCCGGTTTACCGATGAGGAATCGCCATAGTCGAATAAGCATAGGATCACCCCTTATAAATGGTACATATAGCCATTTAAACGGAAAAACTTACCATAAGTTTCTTTTATGGTTATCCATTCTTCTTATTATTTGGCTATCAGGCTTGAAATAATTGAGATATAATAGAATTGTATCAATATTATGGAACGGTACAGTATGATTTATCCGTAACCCACTCTAAAACAAATGAGGTTTTGATGCATTCTTATTCCCCCATCCAGTCTTTACTTTTGATTCTGTATTTTTCGGGCAATGCTTTGCTTGAATTGGCTCCCTATGTTATTGGGGGAGTAATTATCGGTGAAGCGCTCAAGCTCACCTCCTGGACAAAACTGATATATGGTGGAGTCTCCCGCTCACCATTACTTGCAACGCTATTCGCCTCGGTGCTGGGCGCAGTTTCTCCCTTGTGTACCTATGGCACCGTTCCGGTTGTCCTGCAGCTCTTTCGGGCCGGAGTACATATCGCTCCGCTGATTACGTTTCTTTCGGTATCCGCCATGATGAATCCCCAACTATTTATCCTCACCTGGGGTGGACTCGGACCCGAGATGGCAATCGTAAGGGTTTTGGCTGTTATGGGATTCGGGTTATTTCTGGGGTTCAGTCTCTACCGGCTACCGGCATCATGGGTCGTCAACCCTGCGGCAATGGATGAAAAAGAACCACCGTCAAAAATACTGAACCGTTCGGCCCATCCCTTTACAGTGAAGGGTTTTTCCAAAGATGTGCTGGAAACGCTGCAGTTTGTCGGGTTTTATCTGGTCTTGGGAGTGATTTTGAGCGCAACCATTGACGTCATTATCCCCAAACAATGGCTGCGAGGTTTTTTTAGCGGCAACCGGTTTATCTCGCTGTTATCCTCGGCACTGCTTGGTGTTCCCCTCTATGCTTGCGGCGGAGGGGTCATTCCGGTGGTCCGGGAGTTGATGGCGAACGGTATGGCAAAAGGAGCCGCCATGGCATTCATGCTGGTTGGGCCAGCCACCCGGGTTACGCCCTTGATTGCTTTGGCGACGATTCTGCGGCCGAGATTCATCTTCATATACATTTTGGCTGTTATCACCTTTGCTGTTCTTTTCGGGTTTGTATATCAATAGATCTCTTAAATGACTGATTAGGAGGCGAAACGAATGAACATAAGATCGAAACGAATAAGATGGGCTTTTTTTGTCATGGTATGTTTCATTGGGATGGGAACTGTTGGATTCAAACTCAACTTATTTACAGGGAATACTGCAAACACCTCTCAAGTATATGCAGCCCAAGGTCCGGCAGGGGTAGAGGGACCGGAGGGAAACAGCAAGGATACGATCCAATCGGGTACTCCTTTGATTCCGGTTACCGGTAACCAGTCGGCAGTGGCCATCGTCCAGTCAAGAGAAGCCAAAGCCGAGAACATCAAATATGAAGAGATCCGGACAATGGTCCGTACTGCTGTCGAAATGGCCGGCGGGTTTCAGGGTCTTATTAAAAATGGTCAGACCGTTGTGATTAAACCCAATCTGGTTACACCCATCGACTATACGCTTCCCGGATGGGGAGGCCGGCCTCTAGCCCCCGAAGTGAATGGCACTACCACGGATTACCGTGTCACCAGGGCCGTTGTGGAACTGGTCCGTCGTTATAACCCGGATGGAAAGGTTTATATCATGGAGGGTTCGGCCTTTCCGACCCGGGAGTGCATGAAACAGTTGAATTATACCCCGAAGTTTATTCCCGGAGTCGATGAGTTCGTTTGTATCGAAGAGGACAGCGGTAATTGGCGGGATTTTAATTCATCCCGGATTGTTAAAGTACCGGTGCCCGATCATTTGCTCGCCAAAGAAGTATACATGAATAGGCGCTATAAGGAAGCGGATGTCGTAATCAGCGTTCCGGCATTGAAAAATCATTGGAACGCAGTCACCTCGGGTTCAATCAAAAATGTCAGTATCGGTGCAACTCCCGCCACAATCTACGGCGGGGGAGATCCCGGAATGCTCAATCGCGGCGGTGGTATCGACCATACTAAAGAGAAATTGGACAAATGGATTCATGATTGGTTTATGGCAAGGCCGGTGGATTTCACGATTATGGATGGCCTGCAAGGCATCCAAAACGGGCCGACCCCCAGTTTCGACATGTCCAGAACTTCGGATATCCGACAGGATCAAATGAATACCAGATTGATTCTGGCGAGCCGCGACTGTGTCGCGATGGATAGCATCGAGTCCCTTGTCATGGAAGTGGATCCGAAGGCCGTTACCTACCTGGGTTATCTGGAAAAAAGCGGCGCCGGTAAAAGCGATGTCGCAGCCATCCGTGTTGTGGGGAAACGTGTGGATGAAGTGAGGAAAAATTTCAAGGGTATCTTAA
>DASVMB010000266.1:0-3167 GCA_036384575.1 Bacillota bacterium | reverse complement strand
TGACCGTCAAGCCTCTGAACCAAAGCTGCAGGGTTTGGAAGCTGAGTGGAACAGAGCCGATCAGGAAGAGAATCCCCAGGACCGTAATGATCTGTAGCGGTAAGGCGGAGAATGAGGTGATCGCCGTTAACGCCAGGTTGAACAATTTCAGAGCGGTCCATTTGGAATCCCCCCGTTCGCGGGCAGGTACCGAGTATGGAATGCCGATCCGCCGGTAACCCATCCAGGCGGCCATACCCCGAAAAAAGGTTTGGCATTCTCCCAGCCGCCGCCATGAAGTAACCACTCTGGAATCGAGTAATTTGAAATCGGAGGCTTGATTCAGGTCGATACCGGATAACCGATACAGGAGTTTGTAAAAAATCAAGGCCCCGAAGTGGTGGACAGGGTTCTCCTTACCACGGGAGATTTTGACCGCTTCCACGATTTCGTAGCCCTCGGTCCTCCACAACCGGACCATCTCCGGGAGGAGTTCCGGAGGATGCTGAAGATCGGCATCCATGATTACCGTTGCATTACCGGAGGCTGTTTCCAACCCGGCGCATAATGCCGCCTCCTTACCGAAGTTCCGACTGAGACGAATGGCACGGAGCCGGTACTGGTATGCGCATCCCTTGATCGCTTTCCACGAAGCGTCGCTTGAGCCATCGTCGATTACGATAAACTCATGAGAGATATCCGCCCTGTTCAAAACGGAATCGATGGTCCGTAAACTTCCGGGAATCATTTCCGCCTCGTTAAATACCGGGATGATGATGGAGATTAAGAACTCGGACACTACCCGTTTCCTCCTCGGTAAAATTAGGGTGGAAGTTGGAAACTTTTTAATATATTTTACATTTATCTTCAGGGATAGTCAAAAGACTCGATCACCATTTGGAAGGCGTTTATCGGAAAATTGAAGGATATCATTGGCTTTCGTAGAAATTATAACATGGTTTATCTTTTTTAGGAAAATGTCTGCGAATGTACTTGCCTTTCGTACTTGGTTCAACCGTTTTTTAAAGAGAGACAAGAATATCTTTTGGGAGAACGGGTTTGGAGAGATTAGGCCAGATTTTGATGGAACAAGGTTGGATTACCCCGGAGATACTGGAACGGGGATTAAAAATCAGGTCTGAACAGGATCTGCCGCTGGGCATAATCCTGGTAAACATGGGAGCACTCTCCGGCGAAAGGCTTGCCCAAGGGCTGGGAATTCAGTTGCAATTGCCATATGCTCAACCGCTTACGGCAAGTATTGATCCGAAAATTCTTGAAAGGTTATCTTCCCGCCAAGCTCAACGTTTTCAGGTTATTCCGGTTGGCATCGATGGCGAGCGGCTGGTTCTGGCTACAGCAGATCCACTGGATCTAGAACACCTCGATGAGTTACGGGAGATGCTCAATTGCCCGTTCAAACTGGCAGTAGCTTCAAGGGAGCAGATCCAGGGGGCTTTGGAGAGGTATTATAGCGGGACGCTGGAGTCGGTCTCCGCAATCCTGGAAGATTTGAACGAGGCGGAGCTAAGCGAGTACCGGAGCCACGCCGGGAGCGAAGTAAGCGCCATTGCTCCCGAGACCATGGCCAATGAGGCTCCCATTATCCGCTTGGTCAACACGATCATTGCCAGTGCCGTAAAATCCGGGGCCAGCGATATCCATCTGGAGCCTTTTGAGGATGAGGTTAAGGTCCGTTACCGCATCGACGGCGTGCTCCAAGAGAGCTCATCGCCGCCGAAGAACCTTTACCCTGCGGTACTTTCACGGATCAAACTGATGGCCGGGATGGACATTACCGAACGGCGGTTGCCGCAAGACGGCCGGATTCGAATCAAGTTGGAAGACCGGGAGTTAGATCTCCGTGTTGCGGTGGCGCCCACGTTGCATGGTGAAGGTGCGGTGTTGCGAATCTTGAACCGCGAGACCATCATGCTTAGCCTGGATCAATTAGGCCTGTCGCATCAAAATTTGCGGCTTTTGGAACGGCTCATCGCTAGGCCCCATGGGATGATTTTAGTTACCGGTCCCACCGGAAGCGGCAAAACCACCACCCTTTACGCGGCGTTACAAAAATTGAACGACCCATCCCGCAAGATCATCACCATCGAAGATCCTGTCGAATATCAGCTTAAAGGGATTAACCAGATGCAGGTCAATCCGAAGCTGAATTTTTCGTTTGCCCAAGGGTTACGAACTATTGTGCGACATGATCCCGATATTATTCTAGTTGGAGAGATACGCGATCGGGAAACTGCCGAGGTGGCCATTCAATCCGCCCTCACCGGGCATCTGGTATTCGCCACTTTACATACAAACGATGCTGCAACCGCCTTCACCCGGTTGATCGATATGGGGGTGGAGGAGTTTTTGGTGGCATCCACCGTTTGTGGAGTGCTGGCCCAGCGTTTGGTAAGAAAGGTATGCCCCCATTGCCGGGCTCCATATCAAGCGAGCGCCGAAGAACGTGAACTCTTGGGCGCTACCGGTGAAGAAATCGGTTTATTTCATGGTCGTGGCTGTGATGAATGCAATCACATAGGTTACCGCGGCCAAATCGGAATATTCGAGATGCTGGTGACCGATGGAGAGATTGAGCGATTGGTCATGGCCAGGAACAGTTCAGGAAAACTCCGGGATGCGGCGATCAATTCCGGGATGGTTACTTTACACGATGATGGGCTGCAAAAGGTGAGGCAAGGCATTACGACATTGGCTGAGGTATTAAGGGTCACGCGGGATTAAAGTGGAGGGGTCGGAGTGGAATACCGGTACCGGACCGCCGATGCCCTGGGGCGAATTGAGACCGGAACAGCACAGGCGGAATCAAAAGAACAATTGATCCAGAAGTTGCGGGCCGAGGGACGATATCTCCTGGAGATCCGGGAGCAAACCATACCCGAAGTCAAATTCCGGTTCCATCGTTTCCGAATACAGGATCGGCTGAGTTTCACCCAACAATTGGCGGGACTACTGAACGCGGGCATTACCCTGGAAAGGGCGCTAGCCATCTTGAATGAGCTTCAGTTCGGCCAGGAATTGGATAATGTTCTCCGCCAACTTCGCCGCTCCTTGGAGGCCGGGCTTTCATTCACCGCGGCTTTGGAAAAATTCCCGGAATATTTCCCGCCGCTCTTTATCAACATGGTTCGGGCCGGAGAAGCGGGAGGGATCCTGCCCGGAGTTTT
>DASVMB010000265.1:0-2469 GCA_036384575.1 Bacillota bacterium | reverse complement strand
TTGCCGGATCGTAGACGATATGGGAATTCCGGTGATCGCCTACGGGCTGCGTTCCGACTTTCGGGGCAACCTGTTTCCCGGGAGCGAGGCACTGCTCGCCCTGGCCGACAGCATTGAGGAGTTGAAGACCATCTGCTGGTGCGGAAAGAAAGCGATCATGAATACCCGCCTACTGAACGGCAAGGCGGTTTACGAAGGAGAACAGGTTCAGATCGGCGGCAATGAAAGTTATATCTCCCTTTGCCGCAAGCATTGGCGGGAAGGGAAGGTCAAGCCCTAACCATCTATTCCGATTTTTTAAAGTTCCTCAACTCCGTGGGAGAAACACCGACATATTTTTTAAATTGTTTGAAGAAATAATTGGGATCGGAGAACCCTGATTTTTTGGAGATCTCAATCGCCCGTAAATTGGTATTTAACAACATTTGACGGGCTTTTTCGATCTTGAACCGGTTTACGTAATCGGAGAAGAGATAGCCGGTCTCCTTCTGAAAAAGCTGGCCCAGATAGGTGGAATTGACATTAAACATACTGCCCAGCATTTTTAGGGATAATTCATCTTGATAATGAAGGTTGATATAGTTCAGTACTTGCTTAATGACCGGGCTCTTTTTTTGATCTTCGGAGCTGAAACGATTGATGGCGCTTGCGGCGATATTTTTTAGGTAGTTTTTTAACTGCCCCAGGGTGCGAAATTGAAAGATGAAAAAGAAAAACTCCCGGTAATCATTGGTTGCCGGATTACAACCGATCTCCAAATTGCTCAGTGTTTCATAGATATGGAGTACGATTTCCACCGCGCAATTTTGAATGGTTGACGGTTGGATACCCTCGCGTTTCAGTAGCGTTTCAAAGACTTGATCGATGAAAGCGAAGACTTCACCCTGACTCTTTGACAGCAGTAGCTTTGAAAAAGTCTCGTAATCGATGGCGGGCGAAGCGTCACCATCCGCCGGAAGAGTTTTAAGGTCGTCAAATCTCAGTGTTTTGCCGCTTGAATAGACCAGCAGGTATTCTTGGAGCTTTTTGGCGTGTTCATAACTTTGGTAAACGTTATAAAAGCTTTTTTGGGAATCCCCGATAGTAATAAAGGTATCAACCTTCAGCGTCTGTTTCAGGTCTTCCTGCAGTTGGGCCAGCTTTACATCGATGTTTGATTGATTTAGTAGGCCTGCACTCTCCCCAAAAATGAAGATGCTCTCACCCTGCGGATCGCAAAAGCAGACTCCGGCAACGGTCCCGTCGATCATTGCCAGGCAACGGTTATAGGTTTGCCCGAGTTTTTCTTCCGAATTGAAGCGGGACGATGCATCGTCTTCCGTCTCCTCCCGGATGACGTTGATAATCGCCACCGTATAATCCGAATATTCCAGGCCGATTTGGAGAAAAGGGGAGCGTTCCTTTAATTCCAGCGGATCGATGTTATGGGTGACCCAACGGTAAAGGATATTGTCCCGCAAAATATTGAAATCCTTTTTTGTCAACGGCATTTTGCCGGCTGAATCTTCAAGCTTTTGAACCGTGCTGGTGAGCGTGGCCCCAAGTTCCTGGACGTTAACCGGTTTTAAGAGGTAGTTTTCGATCCCCAGTTCGATTCCTGTCTTCACAAAATCAAACTCGTTATACCCGCTCAAGATGATGAATTTGGTAGTTGGGTTAATTCTTTTTAAACGCCGGATCAGTTCGAGGCCGTCCATTTTGGGCATGGTGATATCGGCGATCACGATATCCGCCGGTTTTTTTTCCAACTGTTCCAGCGCTTCAAGGCCGTTTGTGGCCTGTCCGGCGATCTCAAGCCCGTATTCGTTCCAATCGATAATGGTATATAACCCTTTTAAGATAAAGGGTTCATCATCCACCAAGAACACCTTGTACATATTCCCGCAAATCCTCCTTTTTGAGGGCCGGTATGACCAGTTCCACCGTGGTTCCGGCCTTCGCCTCGCTTTCAATGCTCAATCCGTAATTGCGGCCGTAAACCATCCGCAGTCGTTCATTGACGTTGGATAATCCGATGGTGGAGGAGGGATAATGGTCTCCTTCTTTTAAAGCTTCTTTTAAGGCATTCAGCTTATCAATGCTAATTCCGGCCCCATTATCTCTGATGAGGATATGAATCTCATTTTGCTCCTTAAAACCTTCGAGGGTAATAACGCTGCCCGGAATATCCCGGTCAATCCCATGCACCAGGCAGTTTTCGATGATTGGCTGGAGTGAGAATTTGATGATACTGTAATTGATGATTTCAGCCGGAATTCTAGCGGTAAAAGTCAGCTTGTTTTGATATTTGAGGTTGAAAAGCTGAAGGTAAAGGCGGCATAACTCGATCTCATCCCCGATAGTGATGATTGTCCCGCTTTTCGTATAATTCCGGAATAAGGTGGCGATGAGGTAAATCATTTGTCCCACATTCCGGACGCCTTTGGAATCGGCCTCCATTCTGATAATCTCCAGCGTGTTATATAAAAA
>DASVMB010000264.1:0-4145 GCA_036384575.1 Bacillota bacterium | reverse complement strand
GGTCATGATCATCAACCTATTGGTTGATATCATCTACTCAATACTGGATCCCCGGATCAAACTGCAGTAGGAGGTTGAATGAGGTGCAAAATAAGACGATGAGCGTTACTGTTAATAATCAACCGCAGACCACACCGGGTCTACAAAAAGGTGCGGATCGCAGTATCAGTTACTGGGAAGCGGCCTGGCGGCGTTTTAAACAGAATAAAATGGCTGTGATTGGTGGAGTTATTGTCCTGGTATTAGTTGTTATCGCGATTCTAACGCCTCTCATTGCGCCCTATCGCTATGACGAAGCTCATTATGATCATACTTTTGAGAGTTCCAGTGTTCGTTTTATTTTTGGCACGGACGATCTGGGCCGCGATATGTTTAGCCGCATTCTTTACAGTCTGCAGAATGCGTTGATGGTAGCTTTCGGTGCTCAATTGGTCACTCTCGTTCTCGGCATCCTGCTCGGCGCCATCGCCGGTTTCCGGGGCGGGGCCGTAGATGCGCTGATCATGCGGTTCGTGGATATTGTGTTCGCTTTTCCGACATTTCTCTTTAACGTCATCCTGGTCACAGTTTTAGGCAGAGGCCTTTTCACCATCTTTTTAGCTATCGGTTTGGTTAACTGGGCGGGATTGGCAAGGCTAGTGCGTGGCCAAATCCTCTCCCTCAAGCAAGCGGAGTATGTCGAGGCGGCCCGGGCTCTCGGCGCCAAGGACAGTCATATCATCCTTCGTTATCTACTTCCGAATACCATGGGGATAATTATTGTCAGTTTCATGACGGGCATTCCCGCGGCGATGATGACTGAGAGCGGGCTTTCACTGCTTGGGATGGGCTTACGGCCGCCAATGCCCAGTTTCGGTAATTTGCTTAACACCGGGACCGGTATGATTTTGGGTTTTCCGCATTTGCTCGTCTGGCCGGCCCTGATTTTTGCCGTGATATTACTCGGTTTTACATATTTGGGTAATGGTCTGCGCGATGCACTAAATCCAAGGAGTGATGCGTGATATGGCTCCATTACTCAGCGTTAATAATCTTCGTACTTATTTTTACCGCTCGGAAGGTGTCGTTAGGGCTGTCGACGGCATTAGTTACACCCTCGATCATGGCGAGAGTTTAGGCATTGTCGGCGAGAGCGGATCGGGTAAATCCGTATCGGTACTGTCCCTTTTAGGACTGTTACGAAAGAATGGCCGGGTTGAAGATGGAGAGGCAATCTTTGACGGCCGCGATTTATTAAAACTAAACAAAGAGGATCTCCGCGAGGTCCGTGGTAAGGAGATCAGTGTAATCTTTCAGGATCCGATGACTAGTCTGAATCCGGTCTTCAGGGTCGGCCCTCAGATGATGGAACCCCCGCTTTGGCATAGGCTGTTTGGAAATAAGGAATCGAAACAAAGGGCGATGCAACTTCTGAAAAGGGTAGGCATCCCGGAGCACGAGTCGAGATTTAGTGATTATCCGTTTCAGTTCTCCGGTGGAATGCGGCAACGGGTGATGATCGCCATGGCCCTAACCTGTGAGCCGAAATTGATCATCGCCGATGAACCAACTACCGCCCTGGATGTGACGGTACGTTCACAGATTCTCAATCTGCTTCAGGATATGAAGGATGAGTTCGGAATGAGTATCATCATGATTACGCATGACTTCAGCATCGCCTGTAATTTTTGCGATAACATCATCGTGATGTATGCCGGGAAGATCATGGAGTCCGCATCGACCAAGGAGTTTTTGGCAAATTGTCTCCATCCATACTCCCAGGGTCTGCTCCGGTCGACGTTGGATATTGACACCCAGGGTATCAAGCTCAACCCGATTCCCGGAAATCCGCCCAATCTTTTGGATCCGCCCTCGGGTTGCAGTTTCCATCCGCGCTGCGAACGCCGCCAGTCGATCTGTTCGGCCAAAGTTCCCGCCTTGCGCCAGGTAAGACCGGGCCACTCGCTTTCCTGTCATTTTGCGGAAGGGGGTAGACAAAATGGCTGAATTATTGAAGGTGGAAAATCTAAAAAAATACTTCCCCAGAGGCAACCGGGTGCTGAAGGCCGTGGATGACGTCTCGTTTACGATTAAACCCGGTGAAACACTGGGACTCGTCGGTGAGAGCGGTTCCGGCAAATCTACCCTGGGACGGGCGATCTTGCGTTTAATCGAGCCGGACTCCGGTAAAGTCGTCTTCGACGGAGAGAATTTATCTCATCTCCATAAGGAAATGTTACGGGTCAAGCGGCGTAATATGCAGATCGTCTTTCAGGATCCGCTGGCTTCGCTCAATCCCCAGATGACCATCGGACAGGCAATTGAAGATCCCCTCCTGGTTCATGGAATCGGCAATGCTGCCGAGAGATCCGATATGGTGATTGATCTTCTCGACATGGTGGGTATCAATCGGCGGTTTATCAACTCCTTTCCGTACGAGTTTTCCGGAGGGCAGCAGCAACGGGTGGGAATTGCCCGGGCTTTGGCTTTGAGCCCTAAATTTATCGTCTGCGATGAGCCGGTCTCGGCATTGGACGTATCGATTCAGGCCCAGATCATCGCGTTGCTTGTGGATCTCCGCAAGCGGTTCGATCTTTCCTATCTTTTCATCTCGCACGATCTGGGGGTCATCAAGTATATCTCCGACCGGATCGCGGTGATGTATTTAGGCAAGATCGTTCAAATCGGGCCGAAGGATTCGGTTTTTGCCAATCCGGCCCACCCCTATACCCGGGCGATTATCTCTTCCGTACCCAAGATCCCCCGGGATGGTAAACAAATGCGGCATTATGAGACTCTCAAGGGGGAGATTCCGTCACCGATCAATCTTCCCCCCGGTTGCCGTTTCAAATCCCGTTGCCCGGTGGCCCGGCCGGAGTGCGCCGAATCCGAACCGAAACTCAAAGAGATCTCCGCCGGACATTGGGTGGCTTGCCACCTCTGTTAATAAATATCCGCAACTCACCCCCTGAGATCGATGTTACTTATTATTACTCCTGAGCCGTCCTCCTCTCTTGAAAGCGTTCATGAGAGGTCGCGTCTGAAAGACGCGCGACCAAGGGGGTGAATTGCTTTTAGACAGTATTGGAATTGGTTTCGGATAAGATAAAATTTTAGGGAGGAAACACCATGAAAGATCGGACCCTTGCGCTCACGCCGCCGATGGGTTGGAACTCCTTCAACACTTTTGGCTGCGAACCCGATGAACAGTTGGTGAAAGAGATCGCCGATACCATGGTATCCAGCGGTTTGAAGGATGCGGGGTATGAATATATCAATATCGATGACGGTTGGATGGCTACGGAACGGGATGATCAGGGCAACCTGTTCCCAAGGCCCGAGAAGTTTCCCCACGGGTTGAAGCACCTGACCGATTACATTCATTCCCTGGGGCTAAAGGCCGGGATTTATCTGGGTTGCGGGCTGAAGACATATGGTGAGAAGCCGGGGAGCCTCGGATATGAGGAGAAAGATGCGGCATTGATTGGGGCCTATGGATTTGACCTGTTGAAATACGATCGCCGTTGCCTGCCGGAAGATCCTCCCGGCCGTGACAGTATCGCCGAGTATACCCGAATGAGCAAGGCCTTAATGAGTACCGGCCGGTCGATACTTTTCAGTCTTTGTGAGCACGGAAACTCCGCTCCCTGGTCTTGGGGGGCGGAAGTCGGACATATGTGGCGTACCACTTCGGATATTAAGGATTGTTTTGAGGGCGAGTACACCTGGGGATGGAGTTTTAACAAGATCATCGATCAGACCTGTGACCTCTATCCCTATGCCGGTCCGGGGCACTGGAACGACCCGGACATGCTGGTGGTCGGGTTACACGGCATCCCGGAATGGATGGGACCCGGTTGTACCGATGTGGAGTACCGTTCCCATTTCAGTCTCTGGTGCCTGGTAGCGGCACCGCTATTGATCGGCTGTGATATCCGGAAAATGAGCGCTGTGACCAAGAGTATCCTGACTAACCCGGAGATGATCGCGGTCAATCAGGATAAACTGGGCAAACAAGGCCACCGGATCACGGTTGGCGAGCAGATGCAGGTCTGGATTAAACCCTTGGAAAAAGGGGCCTACGCGGTAGGGCTTTATAACCGGAGCGATTCCCCGAAAACCATCATCGTCGACTGGCATGATCTGGGGTTAGAGACTGATATCAA
>DASVMB010000263.1:0-8389 GCA_036384575.1 Bacillota bacterium | reverse complement strand
TTCGAAATATAACTCAGGATCTTTGATTTTTCTCCGGATTTGGCTGATGTTAATGGATAGCGTTTCCGTGAAACCTTCCCTGGAACCTCTAACCACCGGTTCTGTCTCCGGTTGTTGGACACCCCGGTGGGCCCAGGTCCTGGTATTCATGATCAACGCTTTGGCCGAACCATCCAGAAAAAGGGCGGTATCGCCGTTTAGAATGGCGGTTACCGCTTCGTCCATGGAGCCTGTTTCGCAAATTGCATTTAGATTAATGGCCGAATCTTTCAGGTATTCCAGGGTGATCCGCTCTGCCAGCCCGGCTTTTCGGGTTTCCCACATCAACGAACCGATGATATTGTCGTTGATTAATTTTAGTTCACTCATCCCGTTCAAATTCACTACCATGGCTTCGGTGGGGAGAGCTCCAATGGTGAAGCGACGGACGATCAAATCAGCGCTGTTATCGAAGATTTCATGAATGAGTTCAAAATTTTTCGAGAGAGTTTGGGATATTTCTGCCAGAGAGATTTTGGGGCTCGCGGGTACTGTTGCTTGATCAGTGGAATCATGTTGTCTGCTTTTTTTTAAAAACGTCAACTTACGCTTAAAGAATTGAAACATGGGTCTCCTTAGGGAAGCCGGCAGGTAGATTTAGAATAAGGGGATATGCTTTCAAAGTGATATAAAATCCCTCGATTACGAATCCTGAAACTATTATTTACAAAGTACTCCGTTGGTATCCATCCGTTAGCCATTTACGCTTCAGCAATGGGTTAATTGCGTGAATTCCTTTGCAATTGTACACATGATGGTGCCTTCAGGTTTTGGCCAGATGGTTCGTGATTTCCCTTTACCATTTACACTTTAATGAAATACAGCCTTAAATATCTTCGTGATTTCCGTGCTGGGATAGGGAAACTTAACTCCAATCATCGCCAGCATACTGATGATAAACGCGATGATCATGAAGAATGTAAAAACGACCAAATCCCGCCGGTATTCTTCCGGCAACAAGCCGGGCAACCGGAAGAAATAAAGCAAAACAAAGGCGATCATCACCAAAAAAGCTTTCATTTTACCTCCATAGGGACAAATAAAAGAATGAACCGGTTAAGCCTGTGGTTATGGTTTTCGTGGAACCCCTTCCCGCGGCTGTTTCCGGATAAGCGCCGCAATCCAAGTGATAAGAGGAATACCGACTTGAAACGGTAAGGAGTAAAAGGGATAAACCATTCTCACAAATTCCTGGCTTTCGACCACATTGGCATAATTGTGAATCGCAAGCAGCGAGATTAAGATCCAGACCGGAATGGTCAGCGTTCGAAAAGACTTGAGTTTACATAATTGAGCCGTACCCAACATGAAGCCATAGATCAAAATTGTGATTTTAATAAAATTAGTCGTCAAAAAGATGATCCCGATGAGTATTTCAATCCGGGTAAAAACCTCCCCCACGTTAATTAAGCGGGTAGCACTATAACTGGGATATAAAAAATACTCCGCCGTGGCGCCCAAAACGCCGATATTCCGGACATTAGCTATCGTCAGCATTAGACCGGCGAAGATAAGGCCGTTCGTGACGGAGGAGCGGGTTTTTCGCGGGGCATTGAGAAAAGGGATGAGCATCAAAAAAGCCACGCTATCGCCAAAAGGAAACGTAGCCGCCCTGTGGCCCGCGGCGAGAAGTTTGAGCAAGGGCGTTTCCAGGACCGGCTGGAGATTTTCCAATTTGATCTGCGGCAGCAGCATCCCGTCGATGAGGAAAAATATGACAGTCACGAATATAACCAGGATCGTCACGGAACGCGCCAGAACCTCGACGCCGGCTGAAGCGGCCGCCACGCAAACCAAAACTCCGAATAAAACAAATACGGAAACCGGCGTGACCGGAAGAAAGGTGAATTTGACAAAATTCATCATCACGGTGAGCGCCAGTGACCCAAGGTGGAAGAGATACAAAAGAAAAATGGCGGAGACCAGTTTGCCAAGGTAAGGACCCCAGACCAGATCGGCGATATCGACCAGGGTTTTACCAGGAAAGCGATTTGCCAGGGCAAGATAGATCAAGGCAAAGAATATCCCTTCGGCCAACCCTAAGAGAATCGCGATCCAGTTATCCTGGCCTATGCCGCCCCCCGGTGGAAAGAGGGTAGAGGAACCCATCGTAAAGCTAGCAACCATCAACAATAATTGCGAGGCGGATATTTTGCCTTGTTCTTGAACCGGCATGGCTTTCCTCATTTCGAAGGAATGATTCCTGGGAGTACCGCCGTCCAACATGTTTCCGTTTACGGAACGGGTATTGATATTACTTGATTATTTCGGTAATGGTATTGCCGGTGTCATGATTTCTCCGACCCGTCTGAGGGCGGTATTCACCTCGACCTTGAGCCCAATCCGGGGGAAGAGCCGGTCCCATTCGGGTTCCATGGATTTCCACTGACGGGGGTGTCGGCGGTGCAGCGCTTCGCCGAAGCCAAAGACATCGGCATTCAGACGGCGCGCTTTTCTCCAGGCTGCCAGGATCTCTTGCCGGATTACGGCGGCTTCCAGTTTTTCCAGCTCATGCAGTTTATCATTCATTTTGCCGGGGTCTGTCAATCCTTGGGGGCTTAAAATATCTTGCAGGTTTCCCTCGGTATTGATTTGAATCCGGATCACGACTTTACCATGGCGGATCTCCGGCCGGAGTTTTCTTTCGGTGGTGACGATTTCGGCTGCTGCAACTTCGATGCCGCGTTGGTCGGGGATATTGATTACCCCGCGCTTGACTTGACCAAGCACCCACAGCAGGCCGCGGGTCTCGGTTTTATCCAGTTCGCCAATCCAGCGATCCTTTCTGAAAACTGCAGTACCGGCGAGACGAAGCCGTTTCTCCTTGCCGGCCGTGAAAACCTCAATCTGGGGAGCGACCGGTGCCCGGGTCTTGCTGACCAGGTAACCGAAGAAATCTTCCAGGGTAACCGGGATTGCTTCGGAGGTGTATTTAGCGTCTCCTACCATTCCGGAGATATCAAAGGCGGGGATCTTTGCCAAACCGCCCGGGACTTCCAATACCTCTTTCGCTGTCCCCTTAGCAATCATGATTAATTCTAAAGAATGAATCTGGGAGAAACGCAACTCAAGATCTAGCGGGGGCCGGACTCCTTTTTGGGCCAATTGCTTTCCAAAAATTAATGTCTGGTTGTGGGCGAAAAACAACCTGCGGCTGCTTTGAAAGGCAATATTCCGGCCGGATTCATAGGGAGTCTTTCCTTCACTGGTGCCAACCCAGACCGGTGGTTCATCGCCTCCCCCGTTGCCCTTGCTTTTGGGGTGGGTCACTTCACCGGGTTTTATCACTTGAAATGTGTGAAGGTACTTGCCGCTGCCGTCGGTGTTCCAGTCAACCCCCATTCCCGCCACAATGCCTTGGGTTTTTATTTCTTTCCGGTCCCAACAACCGCTGCAACAAAACAGGCCAAAAACCAATACCAAAGAAAATATGAGTTGCGGGACATTGCGATTTTTCTTCTTATTCATCATTTTTACCCGGGTGTTTGGGGCCTGAGCCAAATTTTTGCCGGCCCGACTCTTTTGGTTCCAGGGAACGCGGCCGGGTCAACAGCGCCCATTGGGGCGCACGGATGATAACGTCTTTGAGATCACTGGCCATCAGCGGGGCCAGCGGCGATAAGAATGGTATGCCGAAAGAGCGCAGGGACGCCAGGTGAATCAGGATTAAAATCGTGCCGTTGAAAATCCCGTAGAGGCCGAAAAAACCCGCGATAATTGTTAAGCCTAACCGCAAGAAGACATTGACTTCCGCTTGAAAAGGCACGACATACGATGCAATGGCCGTTAAAGCGGTGACAACGACCATCGGTTCCCCGACCAGTCCGGCACCAACGGCTGCCTCGCCAATCACCAGACCGCCTACAATGCTGACCGCCGGGCCAAAGGCACGGGGAATCCTTAGCCCGGCTTCACGTAAAACTTCAAAAAGAATTCCCGTTCCCAAGGTTTCAATCACCACTGGGAAAGGAGTCGTATCCGTCGCTGCCGCAATGGTGATGAGAAGCGGGGTGGGGATTAACTCTTGATGGAAGGTAGTAAGGGCTACATAGAAGGCGGGTAAGAATACGGTAAAGGCAAAGGCTAGAAAACGGATCCAGCGAATCAAGGTAATATAATACGGACGAAAATGATAATCGTCCGGACTTTGAAAGCTTTCCACAAAGAGCGCGGGCACGGTATAAACCGTCGGAGTGCCGTCCACCATAATCGCCACCCGCCCTTCCAGCAGTTTGGCTGCCGCTACATCGGGCCGCTCGGTATAGGCTGTGGTCGGAAAGAGTGAAAAGGGGGCATCTTCGATAAATTCCATAATATTGGACCCGGACAGAATGGCATCGGTGTCAATCCGCCGGATCCGGCGGCGAACTTCCGCCACGAGATCATCCCGGGCAATACCCCGAATATAGGCCAAGTTGAGATCGGTCCGGGTTTGGCGGCCAATGCGCATGCTCTCGAAAGTCAGATGGGGGTCCCCGATCTTCCGGCGTAAAAGCGCGGTATTGGTCCGGAGATTTTCAATAAAGCCATCGCGGGGCCCCTTAATGATGACTTCCGATTGTGGCTCGCTTATAGCCCTTTTTTCCCAACCCTTGGAGCTAATCTGGATAGCCTTGGCGGAATTCTGGACGAGCAAGACGGTATCGCCTTTGATTATGGCCTCGATTGTCTCGTTCAAAGTTGTAATCCTGGAGAGATCATTGGCGGTGATGAGATGATCCTCGATCCAAAGCAGATTCTTTTCCGGATTTATGACTTGATTGGCGCTTAATTTGATCGTATCTCCCATCAGCGGACGCAGAATATGATCGTTGATGACGGTATTATCGGCTAACCCGTCGATATAGGCAACGGCTGCCTCCCAACCCCGATCGATGTTAGTATGAATGCGAATAATGAAATTGCGGATCACCAGATCCGGACTTTGACATAGGGCATCACGGATCCAGGCAAGATTCCGGTCAAGGTCCGGGGAGAGACGTTCTTCGGGAGCGTCGGGAGACGGAATCTTGGAACTCATATTCGCAATTGCTTTATACTTTTTTAATAACCATCTAAACATTAGATTACCTTTAAATTCCCCATATCGTAAAATATTGATCAAGTTGGAATATCATAAGCTATTATGGCTTTGAATTAACTTTTTCATTTGGAACAGAGAGGTGATGATTTTAGCAATAATGCTTGGAGATAACTTATAAGGAAGGGTCATCCATATAAAAATCGCGAATGCGCCTATGTATAAGATGCAAATTGGCGGATGGCCCCGGGAACCATATTTCTTAAAAAACCCCTCCCATTTGTTTGGCCGGTCCTGAGATCAGATGAATACAAGAGATGTCTCTGCTAATGAATTATGGAATGATTTTTTTGACTAGCTAATGAAAATTCGCTTGACAGCAAACGTTTGTTCGAATTATAATAATATTATATATCGAACATTAGTTCGGAAAACTGTCGAGGTGGTAAAATCCCTATCATTCTTGGAGTAGAACGGCTTTGTTCCTTCCGGGGGAGCTCGGAATGAAAAAACAGGATAGGCTATAAATACCCAATAACTTTGAATGAAACATGGAGGAGGAGATCACTTTGGACATTTATGAAGCAATCAAATTGAGGAGGACGGTAAGGGATTTTAAAGATGAAAAAATTGAGATTACGATGATCAAAAAAATACTCAATGCGGGATTATTGGCACCGACCAATGATCATATGAGATCATGGAATTTTGTCATCATGAATGATCCTGCAGCCAAATTGGAACTTATTAAATTGGTTGTAAAGGATCGAACCGAAAAGCAAGCCATTACTACTTTGGATAACTGGGGCCTTGTTGACCGAAGCCAGCGTGAAATGTATATTGATGCGATTCCCAAGCAGTATAAAATGCTTTTAAATTGTGGGTGTTTGATCGTCCCCTGCTTTCAGCAGACAGAGCCGCTTTTAGAGCCGAGTAAATTATCATCCTTAAATGGATTCGCCTCCATCTGGTGTTGTATCGAAAATATTTTATTATCTGCTGTAGCAGAGGGAATATATGGCGTCACCAGAATCCCGGGGGATGATGAATTAACACATATCAAAACCATCTTGAATATTCCAGATGATTACGAAGTTCCCTGTTATTTGGCGTTAGGATATCCGGCAGAAAATTTGAAGGAACTAAGGCAGAATTTTGTAAATGTAGAAGAAAGGATGCATTTTAATCAATGGTAACAGCGCGCCTACTTCAGGTTCTCATGAAATAAAATGCAGAAACGAATGACCACATTTTTCTCTTTTACCCTTTACTCTTTACCCTTCATATCTGTTGACAGTTATTTCGACATAACATATAATTCATCATGAAGACTCCGCTTTCTTGGAAATTCCAACAGGGATTCGCGTCACCGATTGAGAGCGCGATTGGAAGAGTAGTAAGCCGGGGAACACTTCATCAATAGATGTGGTACACTATACCGGAAATTGAATAAGAAAGTGGATGCGGGTTTCCCGCATCAATGCGGGTGGCACCGCGGGCAAAACAAAAATGCTCGTCCCGGAGATTATTTAGAGATAATTTCCGGGATTTTTATTTTTGGAGGATGAATCGATGCTAAGGACACATCACTGCAATGAACTAAGGCAGGAGCAGATCGGAATCAAGGCTACTCTGGCCGGTTGGGTCGATACGATCCGGGATCACGGCAGCGTGAAGTTTTTGGACCTGCGTGACCAGCACGGCGTGACGCAGATCGTGATTCATGACGACTCCGTGCTTAAGGGGGTCAACCGCGAAACCGTCATCGCGGCGACCGGAACCGTCCGGGCGAGGGATATTGAAAACATCAATCCCAAACTGGATACCGGCATGCTCGAACTGCATGCCGAAAGCATCAGGGTTTTGGGTCCATGCTGCAATGTATTGCCGTTTGAGATCCGGGATTCTGTTGCCACACGCGAGGATGTCCGTTTGAAATACCGCTTTCTGGACCTGAGAAACCCGGCAGTCCACCAAAACATCGTTCTGCGTTCGAAGGTTATCAACTTCTTGAGAAGACGCATGGAGGAACTGGGATTTATGGAAATCCAAACGCCGATCCTGACGGCGTCCTCGCCGGAAGGCGCCCGGGATTACCTGGTTCCCAGCCGTAAGTTCAAAGGCAAATTCTACGCCCTGCCCCAGGCGCCGCAGCAGTTTAAGCAGATGCTGATGGTCTCCGGCTTCGACAAGTATTTCCAGATTGCCCCCTGCTTCCGGGATGAAGATGCCCGGGGCGACCGTTCACCGGGTGAATTTTATCAGCTTGATTTGGAGATGGCCTTTGCGGAGCAGGAGGATGTCCTAAACGTCGCCGAAACCGTTTTATACGACGCGTTTACTAAATTCTCCGATAAGCGCGTATCCTCCGCACCTTTTCGGCGTATTACCTATCATGACGCGGTCCTGAAATACGGCAGCGACAAACCGGATTTGCGCAATCCGCTGACCATCTGTGACCTGAGTGAGTTTTTCACCCATGTTGAGTTCGCGGCCTTTAAGAATAAGCCGGTACGCGGGATTGTGGCCAACTGTGCAGGCCGTCCGCGGAGCTTTTTTGATAATTCCGTCAATTACGCCATGAGCATCGGAATGAAGGGGCTCGGTTACCTCACCCTCGCCGCGGATGATTTTAAGGGTCCGATTGCTAAATTTCTGTCTCCGGATCAGAAAAAACAGCTGATTAGCGCTTGCGATATGAAAGAAGGCCAGACAGTCTTCTTAATCAGCGACAGTCAGGATATAATCAATAAGCTGGCTGGGCAGATTCGGGAGTGGCTTGGGGAAAACCTCGGGATTATCGACAAGGAAGCGTTTGAGTTCTGCTTTGTCATTGATTTTCCGATGTACGAGCACAATCCCGAGACCCACAAGACTGATTTTACCCATAACCCCTTTTCGATGCCGCAGGGGGGCTTGAATGCCCTGGAGACCAAGGACCCCCTGGAAATATTGGCGTATCAGTACGATGTCGTCTGCAACGGTGTTGAGCTCTCGTCGGGCGCAGTCCGGAACCACTCGCCGGAGATCATGAAAAAGGCGTTTCAGATTGCCGGATATTCCGAAGAGGAGTTGGAGAAGAGGTTTGGTGCATTATATACGGCATTCCAGTACGGAGCGCCCCCTCATGCCGGAATGGCGCCGGGCATCGACCGTATCGTGATGCTGCTGGCCGGTGAGGAGGCGATCCGTGATGTCATCGCGTTCCCGTTAAACGGAAACGCGCAGGATCTCCTGATGGGAGCGCCTTGTGAAGTCACGGAGCACCAGCTGCGCGAGGCAAATATCAAAATACGCTAGGACAGGAAAGTGCTCCCCCCATCAAAGACC
>DASVMB010000262.1:0-2776 GCA_036384575.1 Bacillota bacterium | reverse complement strand
TTTTAACCGCAGCCCGACAACAGTCATTTTCTTCTTTACCCAGCGATCAGGCATTTGAATGAAATCCCAGGCCGTCTTGATATTTAGGGATTTCAATAGGTTCGTGTAACGCCGGCCAATCCCCCATACCTCGTCAATCTCAAACTTCTTCAGTGCCGCGTTGATTTTTTCCCGGCTGTCAAGGACACAAATCCCTTCATTCTCCGGAATCCTCTTGGCGTAATGGTTGGCGGTTTTGGCCAGCACTTTGGTGGGACCCATCCCCACGCTGACCGGGATCCCGACGTTTTTCAAAACGGTCCGGCGGATCCTTTGGGCATACTCCATGAACTCTACGGACAAACCGGCCAGGTTCAGAAAAGCTTCATCGATCGAATAGATCTCAAGTTCCGGGGTGAATCTTCCCAGGGTGTTCATGACCCGGTGGGATAAATCGCCGTATAAGGCGTAGTTTGAAGAGTGCACCGCCACATGGTTTGCCTCAAGGAAACCGGCGATTTTGAATGCCGGTGCTCCCATCTGGATGCCAAGCGTTTTAGCTTCGCCGGAGCGGGCAATCACGCAGCCGTCGTTGTTGGAAAGCACCACCACGGGGTGGCCGTTTAGCGAAGGATTAAACACCCGTTCGCAGGAGACGTAAAAGTTGTTACAATCCACCAGCGCAAACATTCAGTACACCTTCTTGATGATATAAGTCACGATTCCCCAGACCGCGAAATCGGCGGCCTCGTTAATGACAATGGGTTGATAATCCTTATTGGCGGGCATCAGGATGATCCTGCCGCCCTCGACCTTTATTCTTTTTAAAGTAAATTCGCCATCCACATAACAGACTGCCAGGGCATCGTTCCGATAGGGCAGGGACTTATCGATGACTAACAGATCACCGTTATCTACCCCGGCGTCTTTCATGGAAAACCCTTTGACCCGGCCGTAAAAAGTCGAGCTGGGGTTTTTGATCAGCAGTTTATTGAGATCAAGTACGGTTTCCAGATAATCATCGGCCGGGGAGGGAAACCCGGCCGATATTTGACGGCCTACGTATTGCAGTGGGAGTGTCGAAGCCTGATCCGAAGAATAAATGTTGATGCTCATGATGTGGAATCTCCTCTATATCCAAACATATGTTCGATATATTTTTATTATAGCAGATTCCATCGAAAAAAGAACTGGAAGTTTTAGGTGGTTCTAGGGAATTACCATATAAATCTCCGATACCACTTCGATTTGCCATTCATATAATATCAATTGAATAATTGAGATAGGTTGAATGGAGTGTTACTGATGAAGGATAAAATGGATATCCGGTGTAAACCGGCAGGTCCGCTCAATTTATATACTCATTTCATCGGCGCCAACCCTGTGACATCATTTAACCCCAAAAGCATCTTTCCGTCCATTGACGTCACAGCTTTTATCGGACCTTTTTCCACGGTAATCGGTGATGTGACAATTAAAGAAAATGTATTTATCGCTCCCAGTGTCTCTGTCCGCGCTGATGAAGGTAGTCCGTTCTTTATCGGGCCGAATACGAATCTTCAGGATGGTGTAATTTTGCATGGCTTAAACGAAGGCAGGGTAACCGTGAATGGTAAGAAATACTCAATTTATATCGGCGGCAATGTTTCCTGCACTCATGGCTGCATTATTCACGGGCCATGTAAATTAGGAAATTGGGTCTTTATTGGTTTTAACGCAATTGTCTTTAATGCGATCGTTGAGGATGGCTCTTACATATCGACTGATGCCATTGTAACCGGCGGTGTGAAACTCGCGCCGAACCGTTTTGTCCCCACCGGAGCGATCATTGATACTCAGAGCAAAGCGGATGCTTTGAGACCGGTACCGTCTGATCGGCAAGAATTTGCAAAAGAAGTTCAGCATATCAACAGCGAGTTTCCTTTAGCCTACTCATTAATGTTCGGATCAATCCGTTGCAGTTGCGGGTTGGCTTGTGAACCGGGCAGTTTAGTGAATTAGAATATCGGTTTGAAATCAAATTATAATACCTTAAAATGAGTAAATATATCAACTACACCCGGTTTCGATATTCGGTGGGACTTTTGCCCACTTCCTGACTGAACTTGACAATGAAGTATTTGCTCTCGGTATAGCCAACCTCGTTCGCGATTTCATAAATCAGCTTGTTGGTGTGCAACAGAAGCCTTTTTGCTTCGGCAATTCGGATATGATTGACGTACTGTTTGAAATTCACTCCGGTAGCCTTTTGAAAGGCTCTGCCTAAATAAACAGCATTCACAAAAAACTTATCTGCAATTTGTTTTAGGTTGATTGGTTCTTTATAGTGCAGGTGTACGTACTCGATAACTTCTCTGCTGATACCTAGATTAACCATTTTACATCTGCGTTCAATAAAGACTAAACTATCCTGTATGAAAGAGAGTAACATTTCTCTCCATTTCGGAAATGAAAGAAAGTAGGGGTAATCCACCCATTCAGGACGGGCCAGAATTTCTTGATCTTGATTTTGATTATTGGATACGGCTAACTCGTTTTGGATGATGTAATATACCTTGTAACTTATCTCTTGGATATAATGAATTCCCAGATGTACTTTTTGTATTTCAGTCATTAGCTTTTCAACAGTCTTCAACAGCTCGGTCTTATTACATGATGAAAAATGCTGCTTTATTTCCTCCAGGTATTTGCATTCAAGACGTAATTCCTCGCCAATTTTAAATTGATTCGGTTGATAATCCATAAATTCAGTCGGGGAGAAAAACAGCGCCGTTAACATTTCTTGCATATGACTCAA
>DASVMB010000261.1:0-3755 GCA_036384575.1 Bacillota bacterium | reverse complement strand
AAGGCCTTCGCCATGCTCTGGCCGAGCAAAATCCCATCCGGTTCGGTTAAGTAAGAGCCCCGGATCAATTTGATTTTGGGCGTGATTCTCGGTTCCCGTATTGGGTCGATCCCCACCAGCATCACCCCATTGGGCTCATCCGTCCCTTTATACAACAACCCCCCGAAACGAAGCCGCGGGGCTACCGCGGCTACCATGGGATTTTTAACGATCATCGATGTAATCCGGTCCGTATCCATAAGTAACGGAATCTCATCCGACGGATTGAGAATCTCTATTTGTTCCCCGGTTGGTGCATGAATCTGAATATTACCGGTACAGGATCTGATGGCCGAGTCAATCATCCCAGCCCCTACCGAATGGCTGAATGAAAAGGCTAAAACCGCCATCAAGGCCCCAAGGCCGATGATTAAACCTGTTAAAACACTACGCCGCTTATGGCGCAGAAGATTACGAGCTGCCATTCTGAAAAAAGCCGCCATTTGAGTAACTCCCTTCATCATCGCGCATACATGGCAGTGTGTTTACGCACTCCATTGATACGCGCTAACCCTCGGAACAATAGCAGGAGTGCCATGATCCTTGTCAGGCGATTCTACCGTCCACCAGTTCGATCCGTCGCGAGGCATGTTCCATGACCCGCTGATCATGAGTGGCGAAGATGAAGGTGACTCCCTTCTCCCGGTTCAACTGCTGCATCAGGGAGATGATCTCCCGACCGGTATGGGAATCCAGGTTGGCGGTAGGTTCGTCCGCCAGCACCAACATCGGCCGGGTAACGAGCGCCCGGGCGATTGCTACCCGTTGTTGTTGACCGCCGCTTAATTGATGCGGAAAACTATCCAGTTTTTCCCCCAACCCCACTTCCGCCAGGATTGCCTTGACCGCTTCAGCCCGCTCCTTTGGTTTTACCTTTTTTAAAACCAACGGGTATTCTACGTTCTCAAAGGCTGTTAACACCGGGATAAGGTTATATGACTGAAAGATGAACCCTAACCGGTCCCTGCGCAGATCCGCCAACTGATTGGGGGTTAGCTCAGTTACCTGCCGTTCACCCAGCCATACTTCGCCATCGCTGGGACTGTCCAAACAGCCGATGATATTGAGTAATGTGGTCTTGCCCGACCCGGAAGGCCCGACCAAAGCCAAAAATTCGCCGTCGGCAACATCCAGATCGATCCCCTGCAATGCCCGGAAGGCCCCTCCGCCCACCGCATAATTCTTTTGGAGTTTTCGCACCCTCACTACAGTCATATGTAAATCCCTCCCCGAAGAAATGGAGCCGGCCAATATCGGATATACGACTCTGTCTGAAATGATGGTTGATGGCCGAAACTGATAGGAACTCACCCCGACGCACACCCATCAATATTAATTACATCCAACCACCCCTCTCTTTTCAAAAAGAGAGGGGACGGGGGTGAGTTGCTTAATGACAACAGTGAAATCTAGTCTTAAAAACAGGAATTGTCATATAACAAAGTTAATCTAAAAAGCCTCTCCAGTAACGTAATTCAAACTGCCGGTTTTGCTCCAAGAGCCGGAACTGCTTTAGGTTTATTGCTCCCAAACCATTTCCGATCCTTTTTGCAGAGCACCTGGATCAGATCCCGGCCGGCCTGAGCTTCAGGGGGCAAACCGCCTCCCGGTTGGACCCATTGGCCAATCATATAGAAATCATCCAGTCCCGGCAGGGTCTTCTTGATCTTCAGATTGAAGGTTTGAATAGTAATCAGCCAACCTTCAAAGGAGCCCTGCCAATTGCCGGTATACCGTTCGAAGGTAAGGGGGGTGGCGACATCGATCACCTCAATCTGACCTGCGAGGCCCGGAAAACGTTGCTCAAGCCCTCTGACGGTCAACTCGGCGATGCTTTCTTTTTCGGCGCGGTATTTGCCGCGGTCGGCGCCGAGTTCCTTCCAATACTGGTAGTTGGAGTCAAACATCACCACCAGCACCGATTTTCCGGCAGGAGCCATGGTCGGGTCATAGCAATAATGGCGGACGCCAATTTCCTCACGGAGCTTTCCCGCGATAGAGATAGGTTGTTTCAGTTGATAGGTAATTTGATGCGGTTCTTTACCCAGATCGCGGTTTACGCCCAGCGAGACCTGGATGAGTGGCTGAAAGATAGGCATCTCCCGGTAACGCCGTTCAATCTCGGCATCGATGTACTTGCCTTCCAACATTTCGTAAATGGTGGCATGACCGTCCGCCGCTGAAACAACCCGATCGGCGCGGTGTTCGCTCCCGTCAGCCAACCGGACTCCGACCGCCCGGTTCTCCTCGGTTAAAATCTTGACAACCCGTGATTGATAATGGATTTCACCGCCCAGATCCAGGTAGCGTCCCTCAATGGCCCGGGAAAACTCGAGGGAACCGCCGATGGGGTAACCCGCCGCCTGGCGGTGCATCCAGCCCAAGGTGCTCAGAAAGGCAATCATCGGAAAATCCGGTATGCTAAAGAAACTTCCGAATGCTTTGCGCAGGAAGGGATCACTGAAACCCTCCGCAAACTTCCGGACTGTCATCGAACCGTATTTCTTAAAGATTCCCCCGAACGGAGCCATCTTGGGAATAAGTTTAAGATAGTCGAACCAGTTATACAGCTCCCCGGCTTTACCAACCGGTGAGCCGAACTTTGACATCACCCGGACGGCCTGGGCCAACTCGTCAATGATGGCGGTGTCATTGGGAGCGAGTTCCTTGAGGTGTTTTGCAAATCGATCGATGCTGGTATAAACAATCAACGTTTTTCCACCTTCACCCTCAATCCGGAAGAACTCGTCATGATTAACGAATTGACGATTTTGAACTGCCCCCAGTTCCTCCCAGATCGGATAAACGCCGGTTCCCGGCGCCGACCCGACCAGCCAGGAGATACAGCCGTCGAAGGTATACCCCTTGCGTTTCCAGGCTGTACAAAGCCCACCCGGTTGATTATGCTGCTCAAAGATGCGAGTGCGATACCCGTTCATCTGACCATAACAACCCGCGGAAAGTCCGGCGATTCCTGCGCCAATGATAATGATCGATTTTTCCATATGCTAACCCTCCTTCAATTACTCGTTAACCAATTCAATAACCGTCTCCGGAGTGCCCGGAGGCCCGTTTGCACCTTGATATTTTACAAAAACCCCATCCGATTTTCGGAACCAGTAGGAGGCACTCCAAAATTTCGCCATCCAGCCGGGTAAGGAAACCTTTACCTTGACCGCTTCCACATTCCGGCCATTGATCTCCAGCGTCTCTTCTTTATCCCTGAAAGCAGCCATCCTGAAAGCCTTCAAATCATTGCGGACCGTCCAAAATTCCAAGGATTTTTTACCGGAGAGAACGAATGATCCTAGCGACAGATCCCATGCTTGAAACCATGGTTTACCGTCAATCTTAAGCGTTTTGTCAACCGTTTTTCCCTCGAATTTTCCCTCAAGCTTGATGATATCCCCGACCCGCTCGGCCGTTAACCGGGTATCCGTACGGTCATTCACGAGTTCCCAAACCAATGCCGAATTATCGCGATTCCTCACCCGGTTCGTCCCTTGATCAATTGAACTGGAGGTAACGATGGTTTCGGCGCCGTTAATTTCAATCTTCTCATTGATTGTAACCGCTACGCCTTTTGTGACGCTTTGATAGATTAGACTTCTTCCACTTGCATATCCGTATGATCCGGCCAGAACCAAAAAGACCATGATGAGTGAAATAATCCGAAACTTCATGGGATACCCTCCGTTTCAGGATGCATGAATATA
>DASVMB010000260.1:0-7551 GCA_036384575.1 Bacillota bacterium | reverse complement strand
TTCCAGAAAGAATGGGTCCATTTGCTCTTTCAACAAGGCGTGCAGGTAGTCCCGTTCCAATCCGGAGAATATGCATCCGCCGGTCCGGCAATTAGAATTTCTTGGCTGGTGCGGAGATTGCGTACAAAAATGTTTCGGGGTGGAGCGACATCAAAAACGGTGGTCCCCGGATTTTCGGAGACGGTATAAATCACCCAGTCCGGTGCCGGCCCCCAATCGGGAATCGGATAATACGTCCGGGTGAATCGTTGCAGGATCGTTCCCCGGGGATTGGCGATCCTGATTTCGCCAAGGCCGTTTTGATTTATGATGGTGCTATATACCAGCCGGGACGAATCCGGCGCCCAGCCTCCCAGGAAACTGGCATTATTGATGATGCCGGGCCGCACTTCAATTTCAAATCCGGGCAGATCCACCCGGGTTTGGGTGGCAAAATCGTAGATTAAAACCGAAGAAATAACTAAAAAAGCGGATCCGCTAAAGATTTCGGTCACGGCAAACCTGCCGTCGGGGGACAATTTGACGATCCGGCCCGGTATGGTATCAACCGGGGTTAAGCCCGCCCCGGTTATATCGACTGTGGCCAAATGAGGGAAACGGATCTCCTCCGTTTCCGGCAGGGAACCGGCCAGCCTTTGATCGCCGGGGAACCAGACCGGATTATTGAAACCGTCGATTACCTTCCGGGTATTCCCTGCGAGATCGGTGATGAATGTTCCTGCGGCATTGGAAAAAGCGATTCTACTGCTGTCGTGCGACCAGGAATAGTTGGCTACATTCGCGGCCAGCAGGATTGGGGAGCGGCCGCAAGGATCGATCAGGAATAAACCGCCAACGGCTTGGTAAGCAATGCGCCGACCATCCGGCGACCATTTGGGGTTGGCTACAGGCTGTGCCTCTGTGCCGGACTCCCGTGTGATTTGAACAGCTCCTTGTCCGGCTGCGTCACTGCGCCATAGTTCCGGTCGACCGCTCCGGGTTGAAACATAGACGATGCATCCGGGGGGGAGTAGCGGTGTTGGTGCGGGCACCCGGATTTGCTGCCCCGGGAGGAGCCGGTTCGGATCGATACCGGGATTTAGGCGTAATAGATTATCAACCGTGGTCCCGAAACGCCGGGCGATCAGAAATAGGGTGTCTCCCGGCTGGATCGTGTAACTGGTGGTTCCGGGCTGCGGCCCGGCTCCCGGAATATTGATACGCTGCCCCGGGAAGATCCGGTTGGGGTCTGTGATCTGCGGGTTGGCGGCTAGCAATTGTTCCACTGTGATTCCAAAACGTCTGGCAATGGCGGATAATGTATCGCCGGGCTGAACGAGGTAGACCTGGGGCGCCGGCCCGGGAATGGTGATGTGTTGCCCGGGGAATATTGAAGCCGGGTTGGTAATCTGCGGGTTGGCCGCCAGTAATTGTTCCAAACTCACCCCAAAGCGCCGGGCGATAGCGAATAAATTATCTCCAGGTTGAATGATGTAGTCCATCCAAAACACCTCGCAATCTATGGTCACTATAGATTATGCCGTTGGCACCTGTGGTGCCACTGGCATCGCAGAGGCCAATCAGATTGGAGGTGTTCAGCGCGTAACGCGCCATATCGATTCGGGATAATTTAACAGTTCTCCATCACTTTGTTTAACGCACCGTAACTGATGATGTCGTTGACACGCTCTACAAAGCCGATATTTTCCGGATTGACGCTGGCTAGCCCGCCCCGGAAAAGGATCGGATGGAAATCTTGATCGAGCGCGCCCCGGTAAGTGGAGAGCACGCAATACTCGGCACAAAAACCGGTGATGATCAAGGTGTCGACTCCAAGCTTCCTTAATTCAGCATCGAGTTGAGTTTTGGTGAAAGCGTTGCCGTAGGTTTTATGAATATGAATATCGGAGGGAAGAACATTTAACGTTTCAGGAAGCGCGAATCCCGGAGCTTCCGGAGTCAAGCCATCCTCCGGGTTGACATGTTGAATGCTGATGACCGGGAGGTTCTTCTTCCTGAACATATCAATGGCGGCGTTGATGTATTCCACGGCGCTTTCCAGTGAACGACGGGTTTGCTCGGAGCCTTCGAAAAACTGCTTTTGCATATCGATGACGAGTAGAGCCGGTTTCATCACAAAACACTCCCTTTCATACTGTTTTTGGCACAGTATTAAAATATATTCACTTCAATTTTTATTTCGATCCCCGGGTAATATTACGAAATAGATTAAAGGCTTCCTTTTAAACCAATCTCCTCGGCCACGGCTTGCATGCCCTTGATGGTCTCGCCAATCACTTGATCAAGTTCCATGCCCAATTCCTGCGCACCGGCTGTGATCAGTTCCCGGTTGACTCCCGCGGCAAACCCCTTCTCTTTCCACTTTTTTTTGACCGACTTCAGCTCCAAATCAAGAATACTCTTGCTGGGCCGGACTAGCGCAGCCGCAGCCACCAGTCCCGTCAATTCATCAATGGTGTAGAGCACCTTCTCCATCCGGGCTTCCGGTTTGGCATCGGAACAGATCCCCCAGCCATGGCTGGCCACGGCGTGGATGTATTCCTCCGGCCATCCGTTGGCGGAGAGAATCTCCCGGACCTTTTGGCAATGCTCCTCGGGATATTTTTCGTAATCGAGGTCATGGACGAGACCGATAATGCCCCATTTGTCAGGGTCCGGTTCGCCTAACAGCTTGGCAAAATGCAACATTACCGCTTCCACGGATAGGGCATGACGAATCAGGCTATCATTTTGATTATACTCTTTCAACAGCGTCAGGGCTTCCGCCCGCTCAGGGGTATGTTCCTTCATCAACAGGCCTTCTTTCGGATGGTGCCTTTGTATATTTTTGTCTTAATATTACCGTTATTTATCAAAATATGCAATATAACTGATAGTCTTAATGGGATAGTTAGATTACAGAAATCGTTACAAATGGGCTGGTTGTTTCATAAAAGTAATTTGAAGGTGTAGCCAGATTTACGCGATACTGGTATAATTAGTTAGAAGAAGGGGGGGTCCACAACGCGCTACGAGATAGAACCCGTTAACCCCAAAGAAGACCCTGAAGGTTCTCAGTCCCTTGACTTTCAATTGTACAAGTCTCTCACCTACTTACCTTACCTGGAATTTATCGAGCAGGACTCCGAGGGGATGAAGATGCGAGTACGGACCGAATTTGTAACCGGCGATTTCCCCTATGAAGTCGGTTACCTCGAAATCAGTAACTATGATGATCGCAAGTTTCTAGTCACCAAGGTAGACCCCGAGCATCATTTCGTTTGGTTCGGTATATGGGATGAATGATTGGACGGCAATTCAGAAAAGCCTTGGCGGAAATGGTTCCGGCATTTTGACAATTGGTGAATCAAACCCCGCTTGCGGCGGGTTTTTTTATTTGAAACATAAAACCGAGGGATACTGGGCATGAGAAAGGAGAAAGCCATCATCGCGTCAACCCGGAAGGGACTGGCGCTGGGCCGGAAACTGGCATCAAAGTACGGATGTGATATACGAATCCCGGAGTCCCTGACGGCCGATGAGGATGAAACGGTATATTTCAAGGAAACCATCCCTGCGTTGCTACAAGAGATCGTTCCTGTTTATACCGTTTTGATTATGGTAATGCCTCTGAGCACCGCGGTACGCAGTTTGGCACCGTTACTGTGCGGCCAAGCGAAAGACACCACGGTCATCGTCATTGATGAGGAGGGACGTTTTGTCCTCAATCTGCTGGCCGAGGATTGGGAGATTGCCAACCGGCTAGTACAAGACCTGGCCACGCAATTGGGAGGTACCGCGGTGATCACAACGACCTCGGACTTGAATAATCTGCCGGGGCTCGAAGCAATCGCCCGAAAATATGATCTCGAGATTGAACAACCGGAGCTCATACCGAAGTATACCCGGGGGATTGGCAACGGGGATCCGGTTGTGATTTGGGATCAGTGGGGGATCGAGGAGTATTGGCCGGAGAATATCCGGATCGTCAGGGGGGCTCATCCCCGTCTGACGGAAGCAGAGAAAATGGTGTTAGTCATCGGTTATCAGGAATTTCCGCCGGTCGCTCCGGAGGTCGGACTGTTGGCACTCCGTCCGGTATGTTTGACGGTAGGGATTAATTTTGAGCCGGGCATTGCAGGAGTCCGGATTACCGGCGCAGTCCGCCGCTATTTTCGGGAGCGTCATTGGTCGACCCGGAGTATTAAGACCATCGCTGTTCCGGCGGGCCTAGAGGCCGAACCGGGTGCTCGTGAGGTTTGCCATGATTTTGGGGCCGTAATGGCAGTTTTTAAAATAGAGGATTTGCAGCCGGTGCTGCCCGGTTGGGACCCAAATGCAGCTCAAACGGATATGGAGTCCATCTGCGAACCGGTGGCGATCCTTGGGGCCAAACAGGGAAAATTAATCGGTCCCGGGATGAATCTGGGAAAGGTAGCAGTGGCGGTGGCCCTGGGATTAAATCATACCGAATAAATGGCAGTATCCGGCTGAATAGATCATAGTACGCGACTGAATAGAGATGAGGGTGGCTGTATATGAATCAAGGAATCATTCAAGTTTATACCGGAGACGGGAAGGGCAAGACCACGGCTGCTGTCGGTCTGGCGGTTCGGGCCTGGGGCCGCGGCTTACGGGTAAAAATCTTCCAGTTTTTTAAAGCCCCAGGCGGTTCCGGTGAACATTGGGCCTTACCGGTTTTTAGCCCTACTATCCCAATTTATCCCCTCGGTTCCGGGGAGTTCATCATCAACCGGGGACCAAATCCGGAGGAGTTGGCTCAAGCCCAGCGGGGCTGGACTCAGATCGAGGAAACCCTTCATGATAATGCAGTGGACCTGCTGGTGATCGATGAATTAAGTCATGCTATTAACAATGGTCTCCTGAAACTGGAGACAGTGCTCGACACCTTGCGTCACCGCCCTAAAGGGATCGAGTTGGTGCTTACCGGCCGGAACATGCCGGCACCAATTCTAGAGTTGGCGGATCTGGTTACGGAAATGAAAGCAGTCAAACATCCTTATCTGGAAGGTATCGAGGCCCGTGAGGGGATTGAGTATTAAGTACTCACCGATACATCGGAGGTTGCGTTATGTCTATGCTGGAAGATACGTTATATCAGATTGAGCCGCTCAACCGGGAGGTCATGGCGGAGGTCCGCAAACATCTGGATCAGCTTACCAAACCCACCGGGAGCTTGGGGGTGTTGGAGGATATCGTTGCTCAGCTAGGGGGGATAACCGGGCAAGCGTTTCCGGATGTCTCCAAAAAAGCGGTAGTAGTGATGGCTGCCGATCACGGAGTGGCAATCGAGGGAGTCAGTGCTTATCCTCAGGAAGTAACGGCTCAGATGGTTCAAAATTTCATCCGCGGCGGCGCTGCCATCAACGTACTGGCCCGTCATACCGGGGCAACAGTCGTGGTAGTGGACGTGGGAGTGGTAGGCCCGGTGGGTTCACCTCAAGTTCGCGACTGTAAGATTCGTCCCGGTACGGCCAATATAGCACGAGGTCCGGCCATGAGCCGCGAAGAGGCGTTGCGGGCCTTGGAAGTTGGCATAGAGCTGGCGTCGGAATTATCGGATCAAGGTTATCAACTGCTGGCCACAGGGGAGATGGGCATCGGCAATACCACCCCATCCAGCGCCTTGACAGCCGTGTTTCTTGGGATCTCACCGGCCGAGGTGACAGGGAGAGGCACCGGGCTTTCAAATGCCGGATTGGCATCTAAGACCGCTGTAATCCGCCGCACCCTTGAAGTTAACCGACCGGATCCAGGCGATCCGCTGGGAACCCTTGCTTCAGTCGGCGGTTTGGAGATTGCGGCGCTCGCCGGGTTGATTTTAGGCGCGGCAGCCCACCGGATACCCGTAGTGATCGATGGGTTCATTACTACTGCAGCGGCTCTAGTGGCCGCCAGGCTCAAGCTGCAGGCCCTTGATTATGTGCTGGCGTCACATTGTTCGGCGGAGAATGCTCACCGTCGTTTGCTTGATCATTTGAAGCTCCGTCCGATGATTGATCTGGATATGAGACTGGGAGAGGGAACCGGGGCGGTATTGGCATTTCCATTAATCGAGGCAGCTACCAGACTGCTTCGGGAAATGGCTACTTTTGAAACCGCAGGGATTTCGAACCGATCATGAGTACAATGCAATCTGGAGCCAGTCACATCTTGATTAGCGGTGGTGTCCGTTCCGGGAAGAGCCGGTTTGCCGAGGGCCTCGCCCTCCGTTTGGGAGGCAGAGTAATCTACCTGGCGACTGCAACCGCCGGGGATGCGGAGATGGCGGAACGGATCGCCCGCCACCAGGCCCGCCGGCCACAGGACTGGATGACTGTAGAGGAGCCTTTGCATCCTGAAGAAGTGATCCGGAACTACTCGAAGGGTTATACGATTCTCCTGGATTGTCTCACACTGTTTTTGAGCAATCTCTATTTCGAGTTGCAGCCCGGCGCCGCCGAATCGGAGCTCTCTCAGTTAGTCCTCGAACGTTTCACCGAACTCGCTCAAGCTGTCGCCGTCAGCCGGGCCAACCTGGTGCTGGTCACCAATGAGGTGGGCTGGGGAATTGTGCCCGATAATCCTCTGGCCCGGTCCTTTCGGGACCTCTCCGGTTTGGCCAACCAAGAGATCGCCCGGGTTTGTGATCAGGTGTATCTGGTAGTTACCGGAATTCCCCTGCGGATAAAGGGGACTGAAGGATGATTATGATTAAACGAATCCGGTTGGCTATGGGATTTCTGACTGTGCTTCCGGTGAACCCCCGTAAGATTGAACCGGAAGATCTGGGAGCGGCGGTTAAATATTTTCCGATTGTAGGATTACTCTTTGCCGGTTTAGTTTGGGCAGTGCTCCGTCTCATTACTCCGCTGGGCGGCAAAACGTTGGCCGGATGGTTGGCCGCTTTTGCCGGGGCGGCTCTGAACGGCTGGATTCACTGGGACGGTTGGGCCGATACCGCTGACGGCATGGGAAGCCGCGATCCTCAAAAGAGCCTGGTGATCATGAAAGATAGCCGTATCGGAGCCTTCGGAACCATAGCGTTGAGTTTCCTGATTTTGGGCAAGGTGATTACCCTTTCTAGACTTACCACAGTACCGTTGGGTATCCTTATTGGGGTCATGACTATTTCCCGCTGGGCGATGGTGGTACTCTTGGCTACCCAGCCTCCAGTCTCTCAGGGACTTGCCAGTACTTTCCGGATCGAGCGGGGACGGAGGGATCTGATCTTCGCAAGCCTTTGGATGTTAGCGGTGATCGTCATCTCCGACTGGCGTAATATCTTTTTGTTAGGAATATCTCTGGTACTTATTCCGTGGGTCATCCGGCTGTCGCGCAAACGGTTCGGCGGGATCACCGGCGATCTGTTGGGGGCCACCAACGAGATGGTGGAACTTACTTGCCTGATAGTGTTGAGCCTGCGGTTTCCCTGGTGGAATTGGTAAAGTCCCGGGAATGATAAGGGGTGATGATCTCAATGAGTACGGATTTCAAAGAATCCAAACGGTTATTTATTGATATCGACGGAGTGCTCTTTGGGGAGTATGACGGTTATTATCAGCTCCGTCC
>DASVMB010000259.1:0-2455 GCA_036384575.1 Bacillota bacterium | reverse complement strand
ATACCGGTCCGGGTCAAACAATAAAGATTGCCTTTGGTATCCACAACCAAATCATTGATCAGTACCGCTTTATCACCCATTACTCTGCCAAGGGCTGCTTGTTTAATCGGTTTTCCCTTGCTTGAGCCGGTAGTTGCATAGACATAGAGCGTCCGGTCAATGGCAACGGTTTTTTTCTTTGCATCCGTGATTGGATTTTGCGCCAAAACATATAGATTGTCATGGGCATCCAGGGCAAAAACATTACCATCACCGGTAAAACCGGCTTTAATCTCTCCAACCGGTTTGCCTGAAGTATTTAAAATAACGTATCGCGGGGTCCCGCTCCCCATATCATAGACGACCAACTGGTTTTGCGAGTTCAATTTAACGTTCCCGGCAATTTTGACACCGGAGTTTCGGCCGATCTCCTTCTCCAGATACCCAGCACCCTCCGGCAGAATAACGGCTTGTTTGTCCGCCCCTTTCTGACCGAAGGCAGTACCGCCAAGTACCATGATCAGGCCCAACATGATCAAACTGAAAATTTTTTTTACCATTCGGATTCTCCTTTACGTTTTTTTCTTAAAAGATTGACTCTTCCCCAGCCAAAACCGGACTCTTTTACGACAACCGATCCTGGAATAGGTAGTAGGCCTAAGTTCCGGCCTATCTACCCTTCCCCTTAAAGGGAATCGGCTGGAATCTAGTGCTTAAAGATTGGGCTCAGCGAAGTCCACAACTGATAAAGCCCCGAGGGTCATGCCTCACGCCTCTTCCCTGTTGCCTATTGCCTGTTCCCTGTTGCCTCAAATATTAGGAAGTCAAAGCTTTACCAAAGACAAAAGCCCAAACTATCCAGATGTTTCTTAGGTCCATCACCGGAGGAACTCCCAAAAGCCAGGCGCAGATCGCGGTGATGAGTGTGGCGCCAAGCACCCCCAGGCCGCAACGTAACATGATTTGATACGGACCGGTCCCGGTTCGCTTCACTCCGGAAAGGCCGATATGCAATAAAGGCAATCCGCCCGCCAAACCCAGGATCAACAACCAGCTGGTCGACATTTCCGCCTGATGTAGAAGCTGTTCGGTATGGGAAGGTATATCCCCCATAGCGGCGATTCCTGTTTGGATGCCACTTTGGAACAAGTCTACATAGTAGGTGATATCGATGAGCTCATCCGGAATGTAACGGGGAGGGATATATGGTTTAAAGGCACACCCCAGCCACAATAAGAGAATGGCGCCCAAACACAGGATTATTTTAAATGCAGATCCCCGGATAACTTGCACCTTCATCTTTAAAACCGTACGTAAATATTCACTCCGGCAACCCACCTTTACAATAAAATAAACGGTTTGAAACTCTTGCACCAGATAACGTAGAAGCGTGAATACGATAAGTATCCCGATAACCAGCGTTAACAGACGGGGTTTTTGTTCCAGTAATACCCGTTTGATGTTCCAGTCGATCAGGGTAAAATCATCGGGGTTCTTGCCGATTTGTTGCAACGCTCCGCTTAGAATCGTTTTATTGAGATCAAGGGTACCGGTGTCTGCGGTAAGCCACTCTAGATTGGTGATCCGTGCCTGGTTATCGATACTTAATAAAGTAGCAGCCGGTATGTACAACTTCGGTACCCCGGAATCGGTCAGCCAATCAAAGACCGAATTTTCCTGCTCGATGACTCCGATAATCCGTACCGGCCAATTGCCAAGGTGCAATACCCGGCCGACCACCCGGGTAGCTTTAAAGAGATTCCAGGCTAACTCCTGATCAATAACCGCCACCATTTGGGCCCCGGCATCACCCGACCGGTTCCAAAAAGCGCCCTGGAGCAATTTGAGTTGGTAAAATTCCGGATAGCGGAAGTTAACCCCCAGAATCTGCGCCTGGCAGGTCTGATTCTCGAATGTAACGTTAAGATTGGTAACCGGGTTGGCACGATATGTAATGACCCCGTTATTTAAAAACTGTTCCAGCCACAGCGCTTCATTTAAGATCAAACCTTTTTGCCCCGACCGATCCAGTTGGTTTTTTAAGCTTGCCGTAACCTTGGTAAAGCCGTACCGGCCGTTCATAGAGGTGATTTTACTCACCAAAGAGCCGTTCAAAACAATACTCATTACTATCAATAAAATACCGGTATATAATTGGATCCATCCTAATCTGCCCGGCTTCACGGCAACCGCCTCCGTCATCACTGGTTCACCATTACCCGGCTGCCGTCGCTGATTTGTTTATCGCTCCCGATGATGACCTTATCCCCTGTCTGCAGCCCGCTCAGAACTGCGGTTTTTAGATTATCCGATTCACCTATAGCCACAGTAACTTGCCACACGTAGTATTCATTTCCGAGGGGGCCGCGTTTCTCATTCAGTACATATACGAATTTACCGTCATCACCGTCGCCGATGGCGCTATTGGAAACCAGCATCTCATAATTGCCGATGTTTTTCTCAATGGTCAGATCCC
>DASVMB010000258.1:0-4185 GCA_036384575.1 Bacillota bacterium | reverse complement strand
AGCAAAGATAGGAGTATGAACTCAATGTATTTGCGCATTTTTTTGATCTTCCTCCCTTTGGCGGCGTGCCCTTTCGGCCAAATAGCGGTACGCTTCATATATATTGTCGCGGGACTGTTTTTCCCGCTCTTCCTGTTCGGTCCTGCTGCCCCGGATCGTACTGATAATACGGCGTTGCGCTTCCCACCATGAGGCGAAAACCGCCCGGGCCATTGTCATCTGTCCCAGCGAAGTACTACGGATACACAGTTCGACCAGGAAACATACCAGAGCCGCGAGAATCAGCCAGTTTTGCAAAGGAACCTTTTCCCAGGCCCATCCCGGCAACGGCAGGACCGGATTGGCGGCGGTCAATAAGGAACCTCCCGCCGCGGCGGCGATATTGCCCAGAAATGAACGATCTGGGCCGGTGGAAAGCTTCTCCTGTCCCGGCGGGTTCCAAAGCCATCCTATGGACCATTCCCCGCTTTGCGCCTCCCGGACCTGGAACTGTTTTAACCCCGATCCGGATAAGGGGACCCGGGCCTCATAATGACCGGGGGCAGTCTCCGTAAAAACGAGATTATCCCCGGTTATGTTGGCGGTCCCTGCATTTGTTGCGCCGGAAGGCGGATCATCCAGAGCGGCGCCGGTCAATTGAAGTCCCGGACGGAGCCGGCCATCGGCACCAACCGCCTCAACCGTGATTACGGCCGCGGCTGCTTCGGCCCGGGCGGTTACCCGCAATCCGGTATCCATGGCGGCCCGCTCAATGGAACGAATCGTTTGGCTCCACAGCTGATTGAAATTAGGCCTTCCCGACCAGGAAGAAAGCCAACGACCGCCGGAATCACTGGTGAATACCGCCACCCTGCCGTTGCCATAGCGCCACGAGGCCAGCAAGGGATCTTGCTTCCCGATCTCTAAAAAAACTGTGGCCATACTCTTGGGTTTGGTGATCAAATAGCCCTTGACCGGAAACCGGTTCCAGGCAGTTACTTCCAGGAAAGGGGCGGCAGTTTTGATCTTGGGGTAGAACATCCCCTCCTGAATCTGATCCCGGGTCACCCGCACGGTTTCTTTCCGTATCACCGTAGGAATTTGATCGAGCTGAGCCCGGTAATACCGTCCATCTCCCCAGCGTGCCAAATCTTTTAGCAAGGTTTCGTTAACCTCTTCCCCGATTCCGATGGTGGTAATCGTGACTCCGAGATTCTTCAGTTTGCGGCAGATCTTGTTAAAATCGGCATTCGTAGTCTGCCCGTCACTAAGAATGACCACGTGTCTGCGGACCGGGCCGACCGAGGAGAAACCCTTGACCACTTCTTCCATGGCAGTACTCATATCCGTCCCACCACCCTGGCCAATCCGGCTCAAGGAACGCCGGATCTGATTCTTTTGCCCCGCCGGGGTAAACCGCAATACCCATGTGGGCTCAACATCGAAGGTGAGGATTCCCACCCGATCCTGGGGGTTCAATTCCTCGATCGCCGCTGCCACACCCTGCATCGCAGCCATTTGTTTCGAGGTTTTACCCACCATCTCGGACATCGATCCGGAGTGGTCGATTACAAACAGGATATTCGCCCGGCTGAAAAATAGGCGTTGTCTGGTATCCGTCTGCACCGGCAAAAGATCCTCAAGCCCGGTGGCGTAATATTCACCCCGGCCCAGGGATGCGTCGCCCCCGACCACCAATAGGCCGCCCCCGCCGGCCGTATATCCCTGTAAAGCATCCTGCTGGCCTTGACTTAGGTAAAGCGCCGGAATGTTATCCAGAACCACAGCCCCGTACCCGGCGAGTCCGTTGGCATTCTCCGGAAGCCCGGCCACACCCTCTTCGGTGAGTTGCATTCCCTGAGTTTGTAATGCCCGCGTAATCGGCGAATTGGGACTGTCGCCATGAATCACAAGCACCCGGGCAGGACCGGTGACATTCAGTAAACTGGCCGAATCAGCCTGATTCAAGACTTTCCCGGCAGTATCGCTAATCCGGATATCCAGCCGGTGAATTCCGGGGTCCTTCACTTGAACCGGCAAAAGTACCGTGTTTCTGCCGGCGGCCAATTTTACCGGCTCCCGGCCCACCGTCCGGTTATCCATCAAAATCGTAGCGATAACATTTTGAACGCGATCGCTCTCGACTTCCCAACGGACCAATACCCGTTCCTGAGGGTGGATAACCTCCGGCACCCTTAGCTCACGGGTGATCAATGAGCTGCCGGAGGTTCCCACACCCAAGACATAAATGGGAATATCCGACTCCCTGACCATTGCCGGAAGGTCCATGCCGCCTACAGTAGGCCGGCCATCGGATAACAATATCATACAGCGGTTGCCGCCTTTTTCGGAAAGCATCCGGCTGCCCAGACGTATTGCCGCCTCCAGATTGGTGGCTCCGGTTCGGGGTGCTTTAAGGGCAGCGGTCTTCAACATCATACTGAGCCGTGCCGGGGTTTCAAAGGAGGCAATCGTCTCCGGTTCACCTGCAAAAGCAATTACCGCGACCCGATCTCCGGGGTTAAACCTGCCGAGCAGTTCCAGTAAGGCTCCCCGCGAGACCTCTACCTGAGCCGGACTGATACTGGCGGAGACATCGACTAACGCCACTACCTGACGATTTTTTGTGGGAATAAGGATTCCTGTACCGGCCAGACTGAGTATTGCGGCGCATATTGCGATGGCCCGCAACCTTGAAAGCTTGCGAAGACCATTTGAACTTCGGGGAGAATGACCGGACAAAGCCTCAAGACTCTGGTTTTTAAAACGCCACCGCAACAACAGTTCCGGCCACAAAATCGGAATCATCAACAGGATGGCAAGTAGCCAAATCGGCCTATTCCACCACAATGCCATTCACTCCTTTATCATCCGCCAACCGCCGCTCCAGCAGATCCATTCCAAACAGAGCAGTATCAAGAAGAGCAAGGTAAAATAATCTGCCAAAGATTGCCGGTTCACTTCATATCCCGCCGCCGTGCGGACTTTGGATTTTTGGGTTACTAAAATTCTTGGCCCAATCTGAAGTTCGCTGGGAGCGATATTGGAAACCAGTACTCCCTTGGTCTTCCCGGACTGCCAGCGGAAGACCCCGGTGGTTTCCGCCCGGAGCGACAGCATACTACCATTACGAACAACCCGGATGCCCCGGGTATCCAGAAAGCGCCAGTCCCGGCCCTCCGATATCGATACCGGCTCACCCACAGTCAGATTATACGCCAGGGAGTTGGCCGCCTGAGGCACGCACCACAGCAGCAGATTTTGGAAGAAAACCGGGAATGCTCCGCTAAGGGCCAGATCGGAATGAAACAGATCGGTGCCGATCACTACCGAACGGTAACCTGCTTGCTCCCAAACGGCCATAATCGGTTGGCCGCCCACCGTGGCCAGGGGTTGAACATTGGATGCAATCTCAAGGGAGTTGCCTCCACCCACCCGGACCGAGCCCCAGTCTACAAAACGAGCCAAAGGATGACTGGTATCGATGCCGGTCAAAACCCCGCTGACAGAGGGACCCAACCGGACCGGAGCCCCTTCGGGAATTGTGCCGATGGCTAATAAATTAACCTGCAACCCGGCGGGGATCTTTACTCTATCGGCCACTACCAGATCCCAGTCCGAGCCGGTCAGGCCGGAAGCCGGAAATTGCGGCAACCTGGCAAGTTGTACCCTTGGGTCCCGTAATGCCGCATTCAAAAATGGGTCTGTCGCACCGATCAGCAAAACCCGGAAACGGCGTTGCGGATTGAGCGCCAACCGATAACTGTTGTCCCAAGTCAAGTTATCTCCGGTCGCCGAGCTCTCAACTTCATATATCCCGGGCCTTACCGTCCCTCCAAAAGGCAGTATCCGGCGGGTCACACCCGGCGCCGCTTCAAGCCGGGTAGTGATTATGGGCTTTTCATTAAATTTTAGGGTGACCTTGATCTTTTCAGTCCTTGATTTACCGTTATACACCAGGAACTGGGCCCGTGGCCCCGGTAATAGACGAAGTCCGGTGACGCCCAGATCATTTCCGTTCCTTCCCACCATTACGGTGCGCCAGGCGCCCCGGAAAACCCCGGTCAATTCACGACCGTTCAAATCCAAACCGCCGTCCGTGATCAGGCAGGCCTGCCAGGGACGTTTCTCCGTTTGTAGCCAGGCCTTGATCTCCGCGGCCACCCGGTTCTCTATGAAACCAGCGCCACTGGGTTGAACCCCCTT
>DASVMB010000257.1:0-7703 GCA_036384575.1 Bacillota bacterium | reverse complement strand
CCAAAGCCTTCAAGAATCCGCTCCGTTTCGGCAACTACCTGTTTGTACTTATTATCTTCAGTTTGATAATCGGAAAAATCGGCTCCCAAATGTTCAATATAAAACTTGACTTGAGAAACCGTATTATACCGGCTGACCAGATCTTCCAGCCGCGTATTCCTTTTTACCAAGATTATTTTAACATCCTCAGTCCGCGCCATGAGCAAGCGCCTCCATTCTACTTCCAACCCAAACCAGCGCCTGACCGTAACTATGTTACTCGGCCTTATTCATCAAATCTTGTAATAGATCCGGGGTAATATTTAACTGTCCAATCTTTTCCGCCTTGTCGGCCAGACCTTGAAAAGCCAGGGCAATTAACTGGTCCGGCTGCATTCCCATGCTGGCCAATGCTTGAATCATTCGAGGCTCCATGCCATTCATGGCTTTCATGATTCCCGACAACTCATACGCTTTGGCATCCGCCTTGGTCCTGTCATTCTCGGCCTCTAATCCAATCAGATCTTTTCGCTTCTCTTCCATACCGATTTCAAAATTCATTTGGTCCGCTTTTAGTTCATTCTGCTTTTCCTGAATGACCCTTTCCGCCTCCATCTGGGTCTCGCGGATCTGCCTTTTCTTATTCTCTACGGCAATGTCGGTATTCAGTTCATTCTCCTTGATCACCCGTTCCTGTTCGATGGCGGAATTACGCCGTTCGTAAACGGCCTCATCGGCCCGGCGAAGGATCTCTTCCCTGGTTTGGGCTTCCAAAGCCCTACCCGTCTCCTTATTGGGCAAAATGGCCAAAATCATCAGTCCCAAAATTTCAAGACCCAACGAGTTTATCTCATTATTTTTCTTAATCTCATCCGCGATGGACTGCGCCAGACTTTCGCTGGACTTTAAACTTTCTTTGAGGGTCATGGTTTCCAGGTGTTTCTTTGTCAAGACTCTGGCGATATTGATTACTTTTGGGGGAAGTTTGGAGGGATCCTCCGTAATGTAGCGACGCCCGCTGCTATCCAAGGTATAATTTAGCAGCTTCACGATTTTCTTGGGATCGACTATCCTATACGTGACCTGACCTTGCACGGTTACAGTCTGAAAGTCTATAGTCAACTCTTCAAAAATGAATGGAACCTCGGCACTACCCATCGGAACCTTAACAAGGGATGTAATCGGGGCATAGTAGAAAAACGATAATCCGGAACCTTCCTGGGCAACCTTTCCATTACGATACCTTAAAACATAGTCGTTGGGTTCAAACTTGATAAATTGAAACATGATCCGCGCGCTCGCGCGCGTCACCTCCCTTATATCGATTGAACGGCTATTTTTGCCGCTTTTCCACCACAATCAAGCAAGTGCTGTCCGGTAAGGGAACCGGAATATGCCTCTCATCAAAAAACTCAATTTTGCTGGATAAGGCAGTGGTATAGCCCTCCTGGAGAAAATGCCGGCATTCGATGATCCGGGCCGTTGGGCCCAGAGTCTCTTCAATAAAAGCCCGGTAAGTCCCCGGGGTGAAATAGCCAAACTGTTCATTGATCTCATGGGCATATGATTTTTCACCCCAGGTGTATGTGTATAAAAACTCCATCGCATCATTGACCGGCATCAAAACTTCGTTTAAGCCGATGAGTCGATATTCGATCTTTCTTCCCTTAAAATCGCTGGCATACCGGGTGAGGAATTTCACGCCATCCGCAGAGAGAAATTTGATGATCCGCTTTTGATCCACAGGATCGGTCATAATCCCGTCGCGGATGATGATCCTCCCTCCAGGAGCCAGGACGGTAAATGCGCTTTGTAAAGCCGCGGCAATTGTTTTAATATTAAAAGACCGGCCTTCAAACTCAAGGTAAGAATAGAGTTCATGGATGATGGAACAAAAGATAACCGTATCGACGCTTCCCGGTTTAAGATATTCCGAGAGGTTTAGCGCATCTCCGTAGATTACCTGCCACTTGCGGCCCTCGGTTTTTTTCTTGCGTTCCAATGCATCCAAAACATTCTGGGAGATATCGATCCCGGTGACCTTTTTATCCGGGTAGTTTAGCTCGATCAAATCCAGCAGGATGCCGCCGCCCGGGCCGATATCGACGATCTCCTGCCCGGTTACATAATCCAGGATGATCTTCTTATAATCCACGCCGCGATTCATGGTGACGAGATACTTCTCTTCTTCAAGAAACCGATCGTACTTGTCCCGCCGAAGCTCAAACAGGTCAAACAATAGAACAATGGCCCGCTCATATAAAAGATCAGCTTTTTCAGCCTCAGTGCAGAAATCTATCAACTTAGCGCCGGCGGCGGAGAACTGGAAATCAAAAAACACCGTATCAGCCGCCTCATTCATCTCAATCTTATGTTCCAGATGAGGACTGGGATTTGTTATTCCCTCAAGTATTCCGGGAATGGATAGCCCGGCCAGATACTTCTCGATAACCCTTTTTTTATAGATATTAATCCGTTTCCTTCCCTCGTGCTGGTAATAGAGTCCTTTCATTAATTTCTCGAAACTGATATGGCGAACCTGCGACAGATCAATCGCTTTATAGATTAACAAAAAAACTTTGACGAACTCCTCGAAGCTAAGATCATATAAAGCCGCCTCCACAAACCATAGGTCGGTTCCGGCCAGGATCTGCGAAAAAGCATCCACAACCCTGGAATCTTTTAAGACCCGCTCAACTTCTTTGGAGAAATCCTCCCCGTTTTGAATGGATAAACCCCGTAGTTTCTTTAACCTTACAGTTAGCGAATATTCTTGTTCATAGTTGCCATGGGTGATCATCCGGATCACCGCCTGGGTTTCCTTTTGGATTGCCTTCCATAACTCCGGAGATACACCGGCGATGATGCAATGATTGAGATTGACAAGAGTTCTATATAGGCTTTCGCTATCGGTAATCTTTTGGGACACCAGGTCGGTCAAAGGCCGATTCTTTTCTAGCGGTACTTCACCCCGGATATACTGGCCGATCAATCCGTGAGTGCATATTAAGGTTGAAATCAATCGGGAATCCACACCGGTCGGCAGTTGCGACATCTCAGCCTGGTAGATTTGAGCGGAGCCGATATTATGGACATACAGGTTATATCCCTTTTTGAGCCATTCCCGCCGTTGGTGCAGCATACCGCCCTTGGCGACCTCAGCCCAGATCAAAACCTCTTCCAACAGATGGGTTTCCGCCTCAGGCAAATCCAATCCCTCAAGAATTGAAAGGGTTCGCGCCACGTAGTCCAAGACTAAATTTCTCCGTAATTCCTCGATGGAATCAACCCGTTCCAGATTAATATGAACCTCTTCGGCGAGTGCCAGATGCATTAACCAGGGGTCGGTTTTCAGCACTGTCAGATCGCCTTGTTGATACCGGTTGATTCGTTCCAAAGACCGTAGCATCTCGTTTTCTCCTTAAACAGATAAATTTGCTCTCTCCTGCCAACCCGGGTTGAATCGATATAGTTTCGCCGGCCGGTGACCCTCATCCTGAGTCAGGCGGGGAGTTTCCACGACCATCGGCGCAATCTTTCGTCTGAAGTTGGCCTTTAGCAATTCTTTTTCGAGAATAATCTCATATACCTGTTGTAACTCGGTCAAGGTGAAATATTGCGGCATCAGATTGAAGACAATATCGGTGTATTCAAGTTTATTCCGTAACCGGTCGATTCCGTAATCGATAATGCTTGCGTGATCAAACGCAATCCCCTCCGAATTAAGGATCTCCCGGTTGAACCCGGATCGGTTGTCCTCAACGCTCTTCACTGTCCGTATTTTGGCCGATAAGGATTCCTCCTTCGAATCCAGCTTTAGATCAAATGTCTGTTGAAACCGGTACCCATTTTCCGTGATGAACCTTTGTTCTTCCACCAGACTTCGCTTGAGCGTAAACCACCGGGCATCCGCGGCATCATCTCCAGCCTTAATCCTCAAGGCCGAACTGTCGACCAGCGCCATATAGGAGCAACTAATCACCCGGGTCCGGGGATCGCGGCGGGGTTCACCCCAGGTATATAACTGCTCCAGGTAGATATCCCCGGCATTGGTTTCGCTTTTCAGCTCACGTAACGCAGCCTCATCAAGACTTTCATCCATATTGACAAACCCCCCGGGTAAAGCCCATTTGCCGAGGAAAGGGTGGTCTCCCCGCTTGATAAGCAATAATTTGAGTACTTTCTCCGGTAGCTTGCGGTAGTTCTCCGCCGTGGTATCCTGTACCGTAAATAAAAGGATGTCAACGGTAACCGACGGCCGCTCATACTTGGTCGCATCGTAACTTTGTAAAAACTCCGCCTCCGTTAGCCCTTGGTTGTTTTTTAATTGGCTGTTCATGGCTCCACCCCAAAACTTGGTCTCATCTTGTTAATAACATTTTGTTATTATCATTATAGTACTATCATTGGATAAAGTCAAACAGGATTTTCCTAAATGTTTACGCTTCCACGCTGATTGCCTTACGAGGTACGGCAGTGACCCATTGAGTCCGCAAAATGAGAATGGTGGTGATCAGCGCAGCAGCGTAATTTGAAAAGAGATTTCCCCAGAATACCGAGTATGGGCCTAAAACATGCTCGGTCGCAAGTATGAAAAGATACCTCAAGAGCCAAATCCTAAGAATGCTTGCAAACAGGGGTATCCCTGTACGCCCCAGCCCGATGAAGGCGCCTTGCTGGACCATGCAGATACCGAAACCGATGACGGAATAGGTATAAATATGTAGTGCCTTGTTGGCTACGTCGAGCACGTCCTGTTGTCTTGTAAACAAAACCGTGATATACGAGGATAATGGGACAACAATCGCTATCAAGACCGCAGCCGTAATGGCGCTGATGATGCAGCCCACAGTGCAGGAGGCCTTGGCCTTCTCGCTCTGTCCGGCTCCGATGTTCATGCTGACCATGGTGGTGACGGAAGAACCGAATGATGACGGGAGGATAAAACATACCGAGGTAATATTACTGGCAATGCCCTGACCGTTCATGACAATGGTTCCGTACTTGGCCACTTCATTATTGATGAGGAAAAAGCCGAGATTGAGAATGAGACTGGAGAGCATCGACGGAATTCCAATCCGGAAAAGCTCCCGGATGACATCGAAATCGAATTTGAAGCCCTTGATTTCCAGCCGGTCCTCGCCCACCTTCACAAACAGCTCGTAATACATCCAGATGCAGATCAAAATATTCGCTACGAGTGAAGCCATTACGGCACCGACGATGCCCCAACGAAATACCGCAATGAACAAAGTATTGGACAATACCTTCAATACCAGCATCAAAAGCATTCTGACAAACGCGGCCTCCGGCTTGCCCGCCGCATTCTTGATCGCATTATAGATCGACTCAAGGAATGCGAAGGGTATCACCAATGCATTGAGTGCAATATAGACAAAAACGTCATGGGATATTTCCGCATAAACATGTCCGGCAACCGGATATGCCACCAATATCAGTATCGGAGCGGTAATAAGTCCTAAAAGAAACGCAAAGACCACTATCTGGGCGGAAATCTTTTTGGCGTCCTCAAAATCGCCCCTGCCGTTGGTTTGGCCGATGATGGCCATCCCCGCCACACTCAGGCCTTGCGCCAGAGCGCCCATCATGTTGATGATGGGGCCGGAGTATGAGATGGCGCTAGCCGCAACCACTCCGGCGATGTTGTTGATGAACAATCCGTCCACAACCGGTATGATCGATTGGACAATGCCCATCATCAATGTGGGGACCGATAGAAATAGAAGGGTTTTGGGGATCGATCCGTTCAATATCATATTGCGTCTTACTTCGGTATCCTGATGTAAAAAATCGAAGCGCAAGAATATGCCAGCTTTCTACGGGGCAATGGTATGTTTACCACAGGCTATATCTCTATATTTCACTGTACAATCTTAAATAGTAGCACATTTTTCATACTGAATAAATCCCGTTTAACAGGAATCTATTGTAAAATAAAGTGATATATAGCTGTTTTCTCTATATGGTTAACATATATCATGGCTAACCGCCACCAACCTAGAAGTGTGAAGTGCGAAGTGTGAAACAAAACCTAAAAACCATTTCTAACTTCACACTTCTTAATTCAAACTTTTTAAAACCCCGGCAGTTTCGCCGGGGTTTCTTCGAATTCTTTTATACTGTTAAACCGTCACCACGATTACACCGTCAAGCTCCGTTCCTGTACCTCCGCGGTAATCCGCTCGATCACCGCATCGACAGGCATCGGCCCCAGATCGCCGTCCTTCCGGGAACGTACGGCTACAGTGTGATTTTCCAGTTCCTTTCCGCCGATGACGAACATATACGGAATCTTCTCCCCTTGCGCTTCGCGAATCTTATAACCGATCTTCTCATTGCGGTAGTCAATCTCCGAGCGGATCCCGACGCCCATCAAGCGACTCCGTACCTCTTCGGCATAAGCGTGATGGCTCTCCATGATCGGCATGATCTTGACCTGCACCGGCGCGAGCCAAGTCGGGAAGGCTCCGCCGTACTTCTCGATGAGCATCGCCAGGGTCCGCTCATAGCACCCGATGGAGGTCCGGTGAATGATATAGGGCCGTTTCTTGGCGCCGTCCTTGTCGATATATGTCATATCGAACCGTTCCGGCAGGGAGAAATCGATCTGAACCGTGATGATGGTATCCTCTTTACCGTAAACATTCTTAAACTGAATATCCAGCTTCGGTCCGTAAAACGCCGCCTCGCCCTCAGCCTCTTGGTACTCGACCCCCAGATGATCCAGGATTGTTTTCATCTTTGCCTGCGTATCCTCCCAAGCGGCCGGGTTGTCGATATACTTCTCCTTGTTGCGCGGATCCCACTTGGAGAAACGGTACCAGACATCCTTTTCGAGCCCCAGGGTCCCCAGCATATAGTGGATCAGATCCAGCACCCCTTTGAACTCCGCTTCCAACTGTTCGGGGGTGACGACCAGATGGCCTTCGGAGATGGTAAACTGCCGGACCCGGATCAACCCGTGCATTTCTCCGGAAGCTTCATTCCGGAATAAGGTCGAGGTCTCCCCGTACCGGATCGGTAATTCGCGGTAACTGTGAAGTTTGGCATTATAGATGGTGAACTGGAAGGGGCAGGTCATAGGCCGCAGCGCCAGTACCTCTTCGTCTTTTTCCTCGTCTCCCAGGATGAACATGCCTTCTTTATAATGCTGCCAGTGCCCGGAGATTTTATATAGATCGCTCTTGGCCATAAAGGGGGTCTTGGTCAACAAGTACCCGCGGCGCTCCTCCTCGTCCTCGACGAACCGCTGCAAGAGCTGAACCACCTTGGCTCCCTTGGGCATCAATAACGGCAACCCCTGCCCGATATATTCGGCAGTGGTGAAGAGTTCCAATTCCCTGCCAAGTTTGTTGTGGTCCCGTAGCTTGGCCTCCTCGACCCGGGCCAGATATTCATCGACTTCATGCTGCTCGGGAAAGGCAGTTCCGTATATCCGTTGCAGCATCTTATTTTTTTCATTACCCCGCCAATAAGCTCCAGAGACCTGGGTCAGTTTGAAGGCCCGGACCTTGCAGGTTGACTCAAGGTGAGGACCGGCGCAAAGGTCGATGAAATCGCCTTGCCGGTAGAAGGATATCTCGGCGTCCACGGGGAGATCCCGAATGAGCTCCACTTTATACGGTTCCCCTTTTTCGGTCATCCGGCGGATGGCATCCTCCCGTCCGGAAGTCGATCGTACCAGCGGTAGATCCTCCTTGACA